>NZ_AP025315.1:0-300000 GCF_036492835.1 Fulvitalea axinellae
CAAGACGAAATTGGTTCTTTTGTCGTATAATTCGTAAGCGCCTGAACGTTCCTTGATAGGTGTAAATACAAGATCGACGTTTCCTTGTTGGTAAACCTTTAGGCTGGCTTTGATTGTGCCGTTTTGTCGGTTGAGAATTGTGCATTTTTGCACTTTACCGCCACTGACCAAATATTCGCCATCGAGGATTTTTTGTGCCTGAAGACAGGAAAGGCTACATAGTAAAAGTAATGTGAAAACAAGCGGGACTTTTAGAAAAAGATATTTCATTACGTGTGATTAAAAGGGAGTGTTTGTTGGTTTTGACATTTATTTGACTGTACAAACATCCGGATTTGACATATCACAAAGCTACATTGAGTCTGGATGCGGGTAAATTACCCTCTTCGGGTATAATGAGGATATAGTCATGTTTTAACTATTATAATTGTCAATAAGTATATAGACGCTGATCCAAAAAAAACGACGAGCCATAACATGACTCGCCGTTCTGAATAAAAATTTGTTTTGCAACGTTTACTGGCAATTCACAGCAAATTGTGCTCTATAATTATCTTTATGCCATTCGCTATAAATACCTGTGCGTGCATTTGCGCCATCAGCGACTTCCTGAGAGGCAACCTTTATACAATGTAGCTCATTGTTTGACCAAGCTTTTAATACTTTCAAGTTCGTTAATCCTGAAATATCCAATGATTGAAGGTTATTACCAACTAGGCTGATCTTTGTCAATTTATCGCCACTTGGCAAATTCACCACCTCTAGAGAATTCTGATATATTGACACTTCCACAAGGTTGGACAAGGAAGATATATCAAGATGCTTAACTTTAGTATTATTCATCGATATTTTTTCTAGCCCAGTCGCTTTTTCAATTCCCGCGCAACTTTCAATAGAACCACCATAGATCGTTATCTCCTTCATTTCCTCTAGAATTGGAATGAACACCTTTCCATCTTCACTGCGATCTAATTTGTTTTTTATTAATAATTTCTCAAATGCGTTATCTGGAATACTCACAAAATAACTAGCTGGATTTGAATTAACGTGTACAAAATTATGGTGACTATCCAATTGCCATGAGACATATTTGCCCTTTCCCTTATTTGCTTCCATAGCTGAGGCCAAATCAGCCAACTTAATATAACTCAAGCTTTCGTTTGAGGTAACATAGAAGTTCTCAAGATTTTCGAGTGCCGATATATCCAAAGACTGCAACTGATTCGTTTTCAGGTTCAGGTATTTCAAGGCCGTGTTCTTCGATAGGTCAATGGTACTAAGCTGACTGTTTTCGAAAGACACTGACTCCAGTTTGGTGTTGGCCGAGAGATCTACAGTCGCTATTTGATTACCTCTGGCGCTGAGTGTTTTCAAGGAAGTCATCGCTTCGATACCTTTTAGGCTTGTGATTCCTTTCGTGTTTATATCCAAATTCTCACGGTAATCGACATTGCTTTTCCGTACTTTTCCATCGGCGACGTTATCCCATCCGATACGAATCAGTTCCTGTTCGAATCTCAAATCCGGAACATTGACAAATAAATCTGATGTTGTCGAACAGTCTGGCGTATAATGTTGTGACGCATCTTTATTCCAATCAGCATACTTTCCAGTACCATTTTTCGCCGCGTCGGCGGTGGCCTGGTCTTTTACCTGAATACAGCTCAGGTTTTCGTTTCCGTTAACATGGAATCTCGTCAGGTTTTCTAGTGTCGATATATCCAACGACTGCAACTGATTTCTTATTAGGTTCAGCTTTTTCAAGGCTGTATTCTTCGATAGGTCAATGGAAGTAAGCTTATTGTCTAGTATATATAGGGTCTCCAATTTGGTACAGCTCGAAATATTAATGGAAGTAAGCTGATTGTATTCCAAGGACAGGAAAAACAAATCGACATTCGCCGAAAGATCAATGGAAGTAAGCTGATTATGTTCCAAAGACAGCCTCTCCAATTTGGTGTTGGCCGAGAGATCGACTGAAGTGATTTGATTGCCATTTGCTTTAAGGAGCACCAAGTTTGTCATGGCTTCAATACCTTTCAGACTCGTGATTCCTTTACTGTTTATCTCCAATCTATCACGGTATTTTACATTGCTTTTTAGTAATTTTCCATCGGCAACATCATCCCATCCGATACGGATCAATTCCTGTTCGAATTTCAAATCTGGAACTGAGACATAAAGGTGACTATTGCAATCCGTTGAAAATTGCTGGTGTTCGTCTTTATGCCAATTAGCGTCTACAGTATGGCTTGAAGCAATACCTATACAATCCAAATCAGCGTTTCCGATTACATATACACTTGTTAGTTTTGTGTTAGCAGACAGGTCCAGCTCAGCTAATTTATTGTTATTCAAATTGACACTTGCCAGGTTGACATTCGCTGATAAATCTAATGACTCCACTTTGCCATTGTTTATCACTAAGAACTTTAAAAGTGTATTATCACTAAGGTCAATAGTAGAAATGTTGGTACCTGTTGCTACAAAAAGCTTGAGTTGCGCATTATTACTTAGATCAATCTGTTCAATTGGGTTGCCCGAAATCCAAAAATATTCCAAAGCCGTAAAGTTTGAGACATCAAGACTCGTAAGCGAAGTGTTTGAGATGTTCAGCTCTCGAATATTTGCGTTCGCTCCCAATTTCACACTTGCTAGAGGATTACCTTGAATACGGATTTCTTTAAGCTTGGTATTCGCCGAAAGATCAATAGCCGTCGCACGGTTACTGCTTCCATTAAAGCGCATCAGCTCTTTGAAACCTTCAATACCAGTAAAATCGGATATGATCTTATTGCTGACGCTCAACTCTGTCTTGTCTTCGATGTTAGCCGTTAATACTCGGGCATCAAGGACATCATCCCATCCTAAATTGATCAGCTCTTGTTCAAATCTTGCGTCTGGGATAGCGGTATAGTCGCTTGGCTTAGGCCCTGAGCAATCCACTGCAAATACATGCTGGGAGTCTTTTTGCCAATTAGCGTAATCTCCTTCGCCGTTATTCATAGCGTCAGCGGTGGCTTGGTCTTTTACCAGAATACAGCTTAAGTTCTCATTTCCCGAAATATAAAAGCTCTTCAAATTCGACAGCGCAGAAATATCCATATTCTCAAGCTTGTTCGACTTGAGATTCAAATATATTAACGCCTTATTGGCTGACAAATCGATCGTTTTCAATTGGCTTCCTTCGAAGGAAACGGTCTCCAACGCCGTATTTGACGAGGTATTGACTTCTGCGATGGCATTACCGCTCGCCGACAACGACTTTAAGGCTTTCATCGCCTCGATCCCTTTCAAACTTGTTATCCCTTTGTTAGAAATATCCAGACTTTCGATTTTGTCGATTTTCGATGTCAGAACTGTTCCGTCCTTTGTGTCATCCAAATTGAGACCGATCAGCGCCTGCTCAAATTTGGCGTCCGGAATGGCTGTATAGTCTTCTGGCTTAGGCCCTGAGCAATCCACTGTAAATTCATGTTCTGAGTCTTTCTGCCAATTGGCATACACCCCTTCGCCTTTATTCATGGCGTCGGCGGTGGCTTGGTCTTTTACCAGAATACAAACAAGATCCTCATTTCCCGAAACATAAAAATTCTTCAATTTCGACAGCGCGGAAATATCCATACTCTCAAGCTCGTTCGACTTGAGATTCAGATATGTTAACGCCGTATTAGCCGATAAGTCAATCGATTTCAATTGGTTTCCTTCAAAGGAAACGGTATCGAGCGCTGTATTCGATGAAATATTTACTGCTGAGATGGCATTATCACTTGCAGAGAGTAATTTCAAAGCCGTGTTATTCGAAAGGTCAATCGACTGAAGCTTGTTGCCCTTCAACTTTAAGTATTTCAGCTTTTTTGACTTGGAAACGTCTATTTTCTTAAGCTTGTTATCGTCTAGGGTAAGATCAACAAGCGACGCTTCTGGGGCAAAAGAAACCGAATCCAATCCGCATTTGCTTGCCGACAATTTTTTTATCGCCTTATTCTGGGAAAGGTCAAGATAACCGAGCGTATTAGAGGCAAGGTTTAACTCCTCAAGACTTGTAAACCCCTCGATTCCCTTTAAATCGGTGATACCTTTATTGCCTATATCCAGTTTTGTGACGGTCTTTGCGGTTTCGGTCAGGATTTTACCGTCTAACTTATTATCGTACTTTAAATCGATAAGGGCTTGCTCGAATTTACTGTCCGCGATTGCCGTCAACGCCGGCTCTTGATCGGGGCCATCATCCGAACTCTTGGAGCAAGAGCCCAAATATAGCACGGCTCCCAAAGCGATCGCACATGAAATTTTCTTTGTCATGATAACTAGTGATTACTGAGTTTTAAACGTATAAAACTAGACATATGAAAATGCTTTATAAATAACCCTGTTCGGGTATTCTGGGGCGACACAGGCACTTATCCGGTTTCTAAAAAAAGCGAAGTAAAACCGGTTTGAGTATTTCTATCTCAAAACACAAAAAACGGCGTCGATAATCGACGCCGTCAGGTAATTGTAAAAAAATAGAAAAGAGTACATACGTCTCGGTCAATACGTACTCTTAAAATTTCAGTGTCTCTTAATCACAGTTTCCAAACTACTTTTTGACATTTATTTGACTGTACAAACATCCGGATTTGACATATCACAAAGCTACATTGAGTCTGGATGCGGGTAAATTACCCTCTTCGGGTATAATGAGGATATAGTCATGTTTTAACTATTATAATTGTCAATAAGTATATAGACGCTGATCCAAAAAAAACGACGAGCCATAACATGACTCGCCGTTCCTATTCATTGATCCAATGATTATCAATTACATTCAGTAGAAAAATTAAGTCTTTGTGGATAGGTCCAATGAGAATAAGATGAATGGCGATTATTCAGTTTATTCGCTATATCTTGAGTAGGTACCTTGATACAATTTAGGTTGGGGTTTCCATTCAATCTGACATCGCCAAAGTTCGCTGAATTCGGAGTAACCGAAAAGTCCAAGGTTGGTAATTTAGGGTTGTTCTCAATGTGTAGCGTATTTATATTGTTAACCTTCGGTAGCTTGAGTAAAGTCAAATTTTGAATGCCAGATATTTTAAGCGTTGTAAGTTTTGTATTCTCTGATAAATCAAGGGAAAAATCTTGACGTGATCCATATCCCCCATTTATAACAAGACTTGTAAGATTTTTCATTGCTTCAATGCCTTTCAAGTTGTCCAGATAAGAGGTCCGCATTTCAAATTTTGTTACCTTTTCCATAAGGGAGCGCATTAGTTTTCCATCCTCCTTATTGTCTATCCCTAATGCGACAAGATGTCTCTCAAAACTAGGTCCTGGAATATTAACAAATTGACTTTCAGGACTAGCATTTCCATGAATGAAATCTTGAGCCCAACTCAAAACCCATGAAGCGTATTTGCCTTTTCTAGAATGGGCCTCTTCCGCTACGGTTTGATTAGCTACTTTTATATAATTCCCTGGGTTCTCAGAAGCATTGAAGACAGTCAAATCAAGATTCGAAATGTCTATAATTTGTAATTGATTTTTCTTTATGTTCAAGGTTGTTACACTGGATGGCAAAGTAAGATTCGTCAATCTATTGACATCGGCCCGAACATAAGTCACTTTTGTATTTGCGGACAAGTCAAGAGAAGTGAGCTGATTCTCCTGTAGTCTGACTGTCGTAAGCTTTGTATTTGCCGATAAATCAACTGAAGACAACAGGTTACCCCCTGCGTCAAGATTGACTAGATTCACCATGGCTTCTATTCCCTGTAAGCTCTTGATTTTCTTGCTGTTTACATTAAGTGTAGTTACAGTTATCAACTTATTCTTTATCGCCTTTCCGTCTACCGTATTATCCAATCCACGACCAATTAAAGCTAGTTCAAAATCGCTATCAGGAATATTAACAAATAGATTGGGTTTAATGGCGCAGTCGATCGTAAAATAATGTTGATCGTCTTTTAGCCACGAACCGTAATTCCCAGAACCATTGTTTGCTGCGTCAGCGGTGGCTTGGTCTTTTACCAAAATGCAGCTCAAGCTTTCGTTGGAGGTAACATAAAAGTTTGCCAAGTTTTCGAGTGCTGACAGATCCAACGACTGCAACTGATTCGTTTTCAGGCTCAGGTATTTCAAGGCCGTGTTCTTCGACAGATCAATGGAAGTAAGTTTATTATCATCCAAAGACAGCGTTTCCAATTTGGTATTGGCCGAGAGATCTACAGCGGCTATTTGATTGCTCCTGGCGCTGAGTGTTTTCAAGGAAGTCATCGCTTCAATACCTTCCAAGCTGGCGATTCCTTTCGTGTTTATCTCCAACTTCTCACGGTAACTGACGCTACTTTTCAGTAATTTTCCATCGGCAACATCATCCCATCCGATACGGATCAATTCCTGTTCGAATTTCAAATCTGGAACTGAGACATAAAGGTGACTATTGCAATCCGTTGAGAATTGCTGGTGTTCGTCTTTATTCCATTGACTGTCGATAGTTTGGCTGGAAGCTACAGTAATGCAATCCAGATCCGGATTTCCATTGACATATACATGCGTCAATTTCGTATTGGCCGAAAGATCCAGCTCAGTTAATTTATTGTTCAGTATTTTAAACTTCGTCAGCTCCGTATTAGCAGAAACGTCGATTGACTCGAGCTTTCCGTTGTTCAATTCAAAATTCTGAAGTTGTGTATTCTTGCTTAGATCGACAGAAGACAACGGATTATCTGAAGCGCCAAACTGTTTAAGCTTAACGTTCTTACTGATGTCAATCTGAGTAATGGCGTTATCGTTTATATATAAGTTTTCCAGTCCGGTTAGCGAGGATACATCCAAAGCCGTCAACTGATTATTTGAAAGAATCAGGTTACGCAAATTCGTATTCGCACCAAGTTTAATACTCGTCAGCGGACCGCCGTCAAAGTCAACCGTCTGGAGCGTTGTATTCGCCGACAGGTCGATGGACGTAGCCTTATGTCCGGAAATGGTGAAAGTAACCAAGGCTTTGAATGCTTCGATTCCCGTAAAATCGGCAATATTCTTCTGCTCTTCAAGCTTAAACTCTGTCTTGTCTTCGATGTTAGCGGTCAGCACACGACCGTCTTTGGCGTCATCCCATCCTAAATCGACCAAAACTTGCTCGAAGTTTCCATCGGGAATAGCGGTATAGTCTTCCGGCCTCGGCCCTGAGCAATTGGTGGTAAAAAAGTGCTTCGTATCTTTCTGCCAGTTCGCGTAATCCCCCTCACCTTTGTTGATAGCGTCAGCGGTGGCTTGGTCTTTTACCAGAATACAGCTTAAGTTCTCATTTCCCGAAATATAAAAGCTCTTCAAATTCGACAGCGCGGAAATATCCATATCCTCAAGCTTGTTCGACTTGAGATTCAGATATGTTAACGCCGTATTAGCTGACAAATCGATCGTTTTCAATTGGCTTCCTTCGAAGGAAACGGTCTCCAACGCCGTATTTGACGAGATATTGACTTCTGCGATGGCATTACCGCTCGCCGACAACGACTTTAAGGCTTTCATCGCCTCGATGCCTTTCAAACTTGTTATCCCTTTGTTAGAAATATCCAGACTTTCGATTTTGTCGATTTTCGATGTCAGAACTGTTCCGTCCTTTGTGTCATCCAAATTGAGACCGATCAGCGCCTGCTCAAATTTGGCGTCCGGAATGGCTGTATAGTCTTCCGGCTTAGGCCCTGAGCAATCCACTGTAAATTCATGTTTTGAGTCTTTCTGCCAATTGGCATACACCCCTTCGCCTTTATTCATGGCGTCGGCGGTGGCTTGGTCTTTTACCAGAATACAAACAAGATCCTCATTTCCCGAAACATAAAAATTCTTCAATTTCGATAGTGCGGAAATATCCATACTCTCAAGCTTGTTCGACTTGAGATTCAGATATGTTAACGCCGTATTAGCCGATAAGTCAATCGATTTCAATTGGTTTCCTTCAAAGGAAACGGTGTCTAGCACTGTATTCGATGAAATATTTACTGCTGAGATGGCATTATCACTTGCTGAGAGTAATTTCAAAGCCGTGTTATTCGAAAGGTCAATCGACTGAAGCTTGTTGCCCTTCAACTTTAAGTATTTCAGCTTTTTTGACTTGGAAACGTCTATTTTCTTAAGCTTGTTATCGTCTAGGGTAAGATCAACAAGCGACGCATCCGGGGCAAAAGAAACCGAATCCAATCCGCATTTGCTTGCCGACAATTTTTTTATCGCCTTATTCTGAGAAAGGTCAAGATAACCGAGCGTATTAGAGGCAAGGTTTAACTCCTCAAGACTTGTAAACCCCTCGATTCCCTTTAAATCGGTGATACCTTTATTGCCTATATCCAGTTTTGTGACGGTCTTTGCGGTTTCGGTCAGGATTTTACCGTCTAACTTATTATCGAACTTTAAATCGATAAGAGCTTGCTCGAATTTACTGTCCGCGATTGCCGTCAACGCCGGCTCTTGACCGGGGCCGTCATCCGAACTCTTGGAACAAGAGCCCAAATATAGCGCTGCTCCCAAAGCGATCGCACAGGTAATTTTCTTTGTCATGAGAACTAGTGATTATTGAATTTAAATAAACAAAACTAGACATATGAAAGTGCTTTGTAAATAACCCTGATTGGGTATTCTGGAGCGATACAGGCACTTATCGGGTTTCGAAAAATGAAGTGAAACCGGTTTGAGTTTCTATCTCAAAACAAAAAAACGGCGTCGATTATCGACGCCGTCAGGTAATTGTAAAAAATAGATAAGAGTACGTACGTCTCAATCAATACGTACTCTTAAAATTTCAGTGTCCCTTAATCACAGTTTACAGAGAAAGTTTGATGATCGCCCTTAAACCAGAACACATAATCGCCTGTCTTGGCGTTAGCGCCGTCGGCGACGGTTTGGTTAGCGACCTTGATACAGGTTAGGCTCGGGATTTGGTCTGAATATAGAATTTCAAGCTTCAAGTTTTTTGAAAGATCAAGTTCACTCAACTGATTTCTATCGAGCGCCAAACTTGTTAAGTTCAGATTTTGAGATACATCCACCTGCGTTAATTTGTTGTTACTAAGACTGAGACTAAGCAGGGCTGTATTTTTGCTCGGATCGATAGCCGTCACTTGGTTATGGCTAAGATCAAGTAATATGAGATTCGAATTTGATGAAAGATCAATCGTTTGTATTGAATTACCATAAATGTTCAGCCTTTTCAAGTTTGTAAAAGCCTGGATACCTGTCATGTCTTGGATCTCTTTATATTGCATCGTCAGTTTGGTTACTGCTTTAGCTGTTGCCGTCAGTATTCGTCCATCCTTTACATCATCATGCCCCAGATCGATCAATGCCTGTTCAAAATTAGCGTCTGGAATGGCGGTGTAGTCAGCTGGATTCGGCGCGGAGCAGTCTACGGAAAAAGTTTGGTTGCTGCTTTTGTACCATTTATCATGAGGGAACTGTCCGGCATTAGCCTTGCTGGCGACGAATTGATTGGCAACCTTGATGCAAGACAGAGACTCATTAGCTTGGACGTTGACCTCGGAAAGAAATTGGTTATTTGAAACATCAAGTTCACTCAATTGATTATTCGTGACTAACAAATGTGTTAATTTTGAGACTTGGGATACATCCACCTCCGTCAACTGGTTATTAGGGAGATTGACATGGGTCAGGGTCGTGCTTTGAGGTAAGTCGATAGCCTTTAGTGGGCTATTCAAAACATGAACTGCTTTGAGTTTCAAGTTCGATGTAAGGTCAAGTGATTGAATTGGGTTCTCTGTAAGTTGCAAAGTGTTCAACTTTGTAAAAGCCTGAATACCCGTCATGTCTTTGATCTCTTTTCTGATCAATACCATGCTAGTTACTTCATTAGCACTAGCTGTCAAAATATATCCGTCCTTCACGTCATCACTCCCCAATTCGATCAAAGCCTGTTCGAAATTGGCATCTGGAATGGCGGTGTATAGAGATGGATCCGGCGCGTTGCAGTCCACAGAGAAACGCTGTGAGTCATCTTTGGTCCAATTTGTATATTGCCCCGTCTTTGCATTTGCCCCATCTGCAATTTCCTTAGTTGCGACTTTTACACAGGTTAATGACTCATTTTCAGCCACATGAACAAAAGTAAGCTTCGGATTATTAGAAATGTCAAGCTCTGTCAATTTGTTTCTCCCAACGGCAATAAAAGTCAATGCTGTATTATTCGAAAGGTCAATCGCTGACAGCTGATTGCCATAAAAATTGGCTGAAGTAAGCGCCGTATTCTTACTAAGATCAATGGATTGGATTTGATTGATGCTAAGATCCAAACGCTCAAGTTTAGTGAGCATGGATACTTCTATCGTTGACAATTGATTGTTATCTACTTTAAGAGTCTTTAAGTTCAAGTTATGAGACAAATCGACTTGACTGATAGAATTGTGTGATGCGATTAGACTAGTTAGTGCCTTAAATGCATGAATTCCACTAAGACTCGTGATCTCTTTTCTGAACAGGTTCAGTTCTGTCACTTTCTCTGCTGTACTCGTCAGGACTCTCCCATCTTTCACGTCGTCATGCCCCAGTTCGATCAAGGCCAACTCGAAGTTTTCGTCTGAAATAGCTGTGAAAAGAGACGGGTCCGGTGCGTTGCAGTCATGAGAGAATTTTTGGCTTTCGTCTTTCTTCCATCCCGAATACGCTCCCGTTCCTCCGTTGGCTTCGTTTACGTTCACGTCTCCGTTTACTTTCACGCAGGTAAGCGGGTTGTTGGTCACGTTAAGCGCCGAGATTTTCGACAATTTCGAAAGGTCAAGCTCTTCCAACTTGTTATCTTGGATAAAAAGCCCCTTCAACTCCACATTCTTCGACAAGTCGATTGATTGGAGTTTGTTCGACCAGATTGCAAGATCAGTCAAAGCCAGATTCTTCGACAAATCTAATGTAGTGAGATTGTTCATTCCCACATGAAGGCCTGTCAAGGCTGTATTTTGACTCAAGTTGAGGCTCTGAAAATCGCAATCAATCAATTCAAGCGATTTAAGCTTCACATTCTTTGAAAGATCAAGCGTTTGCAAAGCTGTACTTCCGGCTTGAAGTTCTTCCAAAAGTGTATTTTTACTCAAGTCCAATTCGGTGATTTGGCTTCCTACGCATACCAAAGTCTTCAAGCCTACAAATGCCTGAATTCCTGCTAAACTTTTTACGGCTTTTGGAATCGAGAGCTTATCGACTTCCGCAACGTTGGCGGTGAGTACGCGTCCGTCCTTTGTGTCGTCATGGCCCAAATCGATAAGAAGCTTTTCGAAGTTTTCGTCCGGGATGGCGGTGAAAAGAGACGGGTCCGGTGCGTCGCAGTCTGTAGAGAAACGTTGACGGGCATCTTTTTTCCAATTGCTATTTATGGTATGACTTGAGGCAATACCAATACAATGCAGGTCCGGGTTTCCGTTCACGAATACTTGCGTCAATTTCGTGTTAGCGGAAAGATCCAGCTCTGTCAGTTTATTATTGTTTACTTGAAGGCTCTGCAGATTCGTATTGGCCGAAAGATCCAAAGACTCAAGCTTACCATTGTAGATCCAAACGTTAATCAATTCTGGATTCTTACTCAAATCAACACTTGTCAAATCTGTACGGGCGCCCATGAATCGGCGGAGCTTCGTGTTTTTGCTCACGTCGATTTGAGCGATAGAGTTTCCGATAATCCACAAATCTTCCAAAGCGGTCAATGCCGAAACGTCGAGGCTCGTAAGCGAAGCGTTCGAAACGTTCAGCACACGCAATTTCGTGTTTGCACCTATTTTGATACTCGTCAACGGAGTGCTTTGGAGGTTGATATCTTCGAGCTGCGTATTTGCCGAAAGGTCAATAGTCGTCGCGCGGTTTCTGCTTCCCCCGAAGCGTACCAGCCCCTTGAAGCCTTCAATACCGGTGAAGTCGGAAATATTCAATTCAGTAAGGTTCAGCTCTTCCTTATCCTCAATATTTGAGGTTAACACGCGGTTGTCGGCGATATCGTCCCAGCCCAGATCGATCAAGGCCTTTTCGAAACTATCGTCCGGAATAGCTGTGAAAAGAGAAGGGTCCGGTGCGTCGCAGTCGTGGGAGAATTTTTGACTTTCGTCTTTTTTCCATTTCGAATACGCTCCCGTTCCTCCGTTGGCTTCGTTTACGTTCACGTCTCCGTGTACCTGCACGCAGGTAAGCGGGTTTTTGGTCACGTCAACTGCCGTGATTTTCGGCAATTTCGAAAGGTCAAGCTGTTCCAACTTGTTGTCCGAGATAAGAACCGCCTTCAACTCCACATTCTTCGACAAGTCGATTGATTGGATCTTAGTCGACACGATTGTAATATCAGTCAAAGCCGGATTATTCGACAAATCCAATGAAGTGAGGTCGTTCATTCCCACCGCAAGACCGGTCAAGGCCGTATTCTTACTCAGATCGAGACTCTTCAGGTTATTTTCTAACAACTCAAGTGATTTGAGCTTAACGTTCGTTGAAAGGTCAAGCGTTTGCAAAGCTGTGCTTCCGGCTTGGAGCTCTTCCAAGAGCGTATTTTTGCTCAAATCCAATTCGGTGATCTGAGTGCTAACGCATATCAAAGTCTTCAAGCCTACAAATGCCTGAATTCCATCCAAACTTTTTACGGCTTTCGGAATCGAGAGCTTATCGACTTCCGCAACGTTGGCGGTGAGTACGCGTCCGTCCTTTGTGTCGTCATGGCCCAAATCGATAAGAAGCTTTTCGAAGTTTTCGTCAGGGATGGCGGTGAAAAGAGACGGGTCCGGGGCGTCGCAGTCATGGGAGAACTTTTGGCTTTCGTCTTTTTTCCATTCCGAATACGCGCCTGTTCCTCCGTTGGCTTCGTTTACGTTCACGTCTCCGTGTACCTGCACGCAGCTAAGCGGGTTTTTGGTCACGTTAACTGCCGTGAGTTTCGGCAATTTCGAAAGGTCGAGCTGTTCCAACTTGTTGTCCGAGATAAGAACCGTCTTCAACTCCACATTCTTTGACAAGTCGATTGACTGGATCTTAGTCGACACGATTGTAATATCAGTCAAGGCCGGATTATTCGACAAATCCAATGAAGTGAGGTCGTTCATTCCCACCGCAAGACCGGTCAAGGCCGTATTCTTACTCAGATCGAGACTCTTTAGGTTATTTTCTAACAACTCAAGTGATTTGAGCTTCACGTTCGTTGAAAGGTCAAGCGTTTGCAAAGCTGTGCTTCCGGCTTGGAGCTCTTCCAAGAGCGTATTTTTGCTCAAATCCAATTCGGTGATCTGAGTGCTAACGCATACCAAAGTCTTCAACCCTGTGAAAGCCTGTATCCCTTGTAAGCTTTTAACGTTTTGTGGAATGTTGAGCTCGTCGACTTCTGCTACGTTGGCGGTGAATATTTTTCCGTCTTTGGCTTTGTCCAGTTTCAAGTCGATCAGAAGCTGTTCGAAATTTTCATCAGGAATGGCGGTGAACGCTGTAGAACAGTCATCGGAAAAGACTTGTTTTTCGTCTCTCTTCCAATTAGAATATTTGCCAGTCCCATCATTAGCGGCCTTCGCTGCTTCAGCGTCTGAAACGCCAATACAGTCTAGGTCGGTATTGCCGCGTACATCCAGTTGGCTAAGTGCGGTATTGGCTGAGAGGTCAAGTGCGAGTAATTTGTTCTCGTTTACGTTCAGTCCTTTTAACGCGACATTTTTACTCAGCTCAAGTGCCGTGATCTTGTTTTTGGAAATATCGAGATCAGTCAGCTTGTTGTTTGCCGTAAGGCTGATGGCCGTGAGTTCATTGTCGGTGGCATTTAGACTCAACAAGGCCGTGTTCTTGCTCAAGTCTAAGTTTTTAAAGGAGTTGCCGCCCAAGTTGAGGCGCTCCAAAGACAGTGATTTCGTAAGGTTTATTTCGGTCAGGTCGTTGTCCGAAAGGTCAAGGTTCTTTAGCGCTGTATTTTTTGAAAGGTCTGTGGCGGTAAGCGCATTACCCGACACGTCGAGATTTTTTAAGGCCGTAAATCCCGCTATACCTGTGAGTTTGGCGATATTCTGATCTTTCAGAATTAAAGATTCGATCTTCTCGGCTTTCGACTTTAGAATCTTTCCGTCTAGAGCATCATCATGCTTTAGTCTAATAAGGGCTTGCTCAAATTTCTGATCATCAATCGCGATAAACTCCAACTCCGATACGGGGTCGTCTTTCTTATCGCTACAGGAGCCGACGATCATTCCGGCAAAAACCGAAGCCATTAATAAAGTGCGAAAACGAGTTCTCATAGGTAATTATTAGTTATGTGATTTACGCATTTTATAAGACGGGTAAACGCCCTATAAAATGTATACACAAAATTACCCCAGAACCCAACACGGATAAATTACCCCTTTCGGGTATTTTTTAGTCGAGAATCGACTCCTTAGGTTAGGTCATTCATTAAAAGCAAGAAGTGGAAAAGATATGTTTTTTCACCTATATATACAGGTTGTAATCACAAGACCTTACGCAATAATATAACCTTTGAAAGAAAAATAACTGAATGAGGTTTTGTGCTGATTTAATATCATATTCTTATATTTGAAATTCTCTTAATATGATAACAGGCTACTAATGCCTCCCTTGCGCCTTCAATCTTTTTTTATTATGCTAAAAGTGCGGGTTGGTCATTCGAAGTAGTATCAATTGTTGGCGAAGGCGGAGTTCGTTTACAGTTATATCGGAGGCACTTTATATGAAAAACATCAGTTTATATAACATAAGTAAACAGATCATCAAAGAAGGGAAGAGCATTCAGGAAATCGGAGCGTACTTGCCTTGTTCATTGCACCTGAATAATCTGAACAATTTTGCCATTGTCGATTTTGACGAAAGCCTTCCGAAAAATCTTGGTATGAGTGACCGTGAAGTTTTGGACAGCACTTCAGACTTGATGACGAAGACTGTAGAGCCCGGTGATTTGGCTTACGCTGTACATGAGATGGAACATTATTTACGGAATGCGGATAGCCAACGGAACTTTGAGTTTGTTCAACGCGTTCATTTTCCTATTACGGATTTCAAAGAAACGTATTTCACTTCTGGAATGCTTTTGCGTGACCAGTTACTCTGTGTAAGTATCCCTATCGGGTCATTAGAAATTTTCAATAAGGACATCAACAATATTTTTGAGGAAACTCAGTTCCTAAGAAATAACACTAAACGCTTTTCGAGCCTTTCCGCAAAAGAAATTCAAATAGGCGAATTGATGGCGCAAGGACGGACGACAGAAGAAGTTATGCTGAAAATGGGCATCACGAAAAATACGTTCAAGAAACACCGGACAAACATTTACAGAAAAATTGGCGTAAAGAATTATTTTGAGTTCTATCGGTTCGCCAAAGCATTTGATATGGATATATGAGTAATGAAGCCCTAAAAGCGGAAATCCAAGAGCGCTTAGCCGATAAAATGTCGGGAGAATCCATCTTTAGCAATGAAGAGCCTCTCGGTTTTTACCATGTGAATAGACAGGAAGACGCTTCGATTGTTTTCTTGGACGAGGAGGGTTGCAAACTCTACGGAAAAAGCCTTGAAGAGATAAAAGCGTTGGGTACTGGATTTTTATTAGAATGTATGCATCCCAACGATGTTGAACGCTGTATTCAAACCCTTAATGAATTCCGTGAACGTGATAATGAAAAAGAGATCCTTAGTTACTTTCAAAGAATTCGAACAGTAAGTTCTGATCATTACGAGCTGTACTTGACAAGTGTTCGTCTAAACAAAAAAGATAATACTTATTGCTGTATCACCTGCCCGATGCTCAGGGTATTGACTATCAAGAATCAAATAATTAAAAGTCTTGATACGTATGAATATATCAAATCGCATATGAAAATCTTCAAGATGCTTTCAAAAAGAGAGGTTGAGATTTTGAGCTGGGTATGTACGGGTATGAGCGCTTTGGAAATCGCTGAATGCCTTCACCTTTCACATCATACCGTAGAGAAACACAAGAAGAATATATTTGGCAAAACTGGATTTTCCAACAATAAAGAGTTGATGGAGTTTGCGTTGAATTTCAACCTTCTTGGTTTTGATTAATGAATTATTTTTAGATTCAAGACTTTTTTGCCTTAACAAATTTAGCGTAACACTTATGAGGCTGAGAGTTATATCCTGAATGCGGACGTTCAACGTCATATGGGATTTTTTCAACGGGATTCCAATCACGGGCTTTAGGGAGGAGACATCAGACGTTTTTCAAGCCTTTCGTAAAAAGAAATTCTTGTGGACGAACTAATCTTCTCTGCCCGTTTCTTCCAGCCGCTTAGGTTTTTGTAATAAAGATGACAAATATGGGAGATGTTGCGTTTTAACAAGATTTTCCGGGGGCATTCGTTTTGAGAGTATAGATCTAATGTTTTCATTATTAACTGATAAAAGGAATAGTGTAATGGTTGTTTTGGTTTTTAATTGTATTTTTCAATTGTAATCATGTCATTGTTTTTAGAGAAACCCAAGTGACCTAACCCCCTCCTTATAAAAGGCACTTACAGAGACACATAAAACCAGAATGGAAAAGAAAATCGCTTTATTGGTAATTGATATGCAGAAAGGCTCATTTACGCCTAAAACGCCGAGATACGATACGGATGGTGTTGTTAGCCGAATAAATGAGTTAGCCAAGGTGTTTCGGGAGTTAGGCTATCCGGTGGTTTATATTCAACACGATGGAACTGGTACGGGCGAATTTGAGAAGAACACAATTGATTGGGAGAATCTTGATGAGCTGGAAATAAAGCCCAATGATATCAGAATCGATAAGTATGCGAATGATGTTTTTTATAAATCAAGCCTACAAACCGAATTATCTGAATTGAATATAAGCGAACTGTTTATCACGGGGTGCGCCACGGATTTTTGCGTGGAATCAACAGTACAGTCCGCACTTACCAGGGAGTATAATATAACCCTGATAGCCGATGGACATACTACAGGGGAGAGACCTAATCTGACTGCCAAGCAAGTGATTGACCATTATAATTGGGTTTGGCAGAATATGATTCCTACTAAAGGGCGGATAAAAGTGGAAAAGGCGGAAAAGGTTATTGACTCTTATAAGAAATTAGCAAGCTCTTAGTCAGCGCCACCTATTACAAAATTTCAGACTAAGTTATAAGGTGTGGGTGTTTTAAAATCAAAGCATTATGAAATCAAAAAAACGTTTTCCAGTAAAACAAGCTAAGTCGGCTGGCTTATTATTGTTGGTTTTTATCGCTTTCATGAGCTGTTCTCCAAAAGAGAAAACAATTGATAGTAAACCTTTAAATCTTAGTTTTTCTCAATACTCCGAGTTTGTCAAAGACACGTTTTATATTGATGTCCAATTACCGAAGACTTATTTTGAAGATTCAAGCAAAGCTTTTTCAGCGGTTTATCTTTTAGATGGTAATTTTTATACTCCAATAGTCGCCCCCATACAGCATCAGTATGAGGAAACAGGACTACTTGATCCAAAAATTTTAATAAGTATAAGTTATAAAGATTTCAAATCAATGGATTCTTTGAGGGTTAGAGACTATCTCTATCCAAAATCTATAGCTTCGGATGGAATGGAGGCGCCAGGTGGCGGACAGAACTTTAAAAGTTACATTACTAATGAGTTAATACCCATGATAGATGCTGAATTCCGAACTGGAAAGCATGATAGAACGTTAGTGGGGCATTCCTTCGGAGGTTATTTTGTTCTGTACGCCTTACACGACCAGTTGGAAAATAATGAAACCCATTTTAAGTCTTTTATCTCCGCTAGTCCTACTTTGTGGTACAATGACTTCTATTTAAATCGTTTACCTGAAGCGCTTCGTAAAAGGAATAAAAACCTAAACCTGTTTTTAACTGTAGGAGGCGATGAGCACCCTGAATGGTCTGTCAAGCCTGTAATCGATTTTTCCAACCAGATTAAAGAACAGGAGATAAAAGAGTTTAAATTCATAAACAGAGTTTATAATAACCTGGGCCATATGGACACAGGGCTGATATCATATATTAAAGGCTTACAAGAGTTGAAAAAATAAGATCTGAAATTATCCGTAAAGTAGAGTTTGTGATGACAAAATTAAGCCAATTCAAAAACCGTAATTTCAGGTCTCACATTAAACCGTACTTGCCATGAATGGCCCAAAGCCCGGTTGATATACAACATCCTTCCATCGCCCAAATCAATTTCTCCGGCGCTATAGTTTTTATTACGGACTGGCAAAACCGGTGGCGGTAAGAAAGGCGGTTTGCATTGTCCGCCATGGGTGTGGCCGGAAAAAATCCAGCCTTTGTATCCTTTCCAAACGTTCAGGTCGCAAACGTCCGGGTTGTGACAAAGAACGATATTGGCTTTGTTTTCTTTATATGTTTTCAAGGCGTTGGCCGGTGAAAAATTTAATCCCCAGTAATCGTCAAATCCAATAATGTTCAGTCCTTGAATATCGACACTTGTATTGCGCAACATCTGGATACCGGCAGTTTCTAATTGATTCCCTATTCGGTCTGCAACGTCTTGTTCCGCCCAATTTTTACCATAATCATGGTTGCCGAATATCCCTACCGTTCCTAGCGATCCTCGAACGGCGTGTTTTAGTACTTTCTCGAGCTGACCAAACTGCTGTTCGTTTTCATAACTGACATAGTCGCCTGTATAAACCACTATATCTGGTTGGAGCTTTTGGGCTTGTTTGAATGCGTCAATTATATATCCGAAATCAAAACGATTACCCACATGGATGTCGCTAATTTGCATAAGCTTCTTGCCTTTTAGCGACTCTGGCAGGTGTTTTATATGTATTTTTTTCTTTACAAACTCTAACCAAAAGGGCTCCACTTGCCAAGTGTATAATCCGGATACGGCCCCAATACCAATGGTTCCCCAGACAGATTTTCTGATGAATTTTCTTCTATTCATGTTGATGGTTAATAATTATGTGGTCAGACTATGAAAAAAATTATGGATATAGCTTTCTTGAATTAACGATTTAAAATGTCAGACCAATATGACAGAATGAGTTTATTGCCGTTTAAAAACGGAATTTTCGAATTTATAGAATACAGTGTCCGATATATTCGGCTCCTCTTCGTTTCTGTATGAATCCCCTATATATCACTTTAAAGAGATTACAAAAAGACAAGACAGAAAACGAATCCCGGAATCCGCAAGAAAACCACCCCAATATCCCTCCAAAAACAAACATCACGGGAAATGACCATCTCCAAAGTCAATTTCCATTAAAAAACGGGCTTAAACAGCCCTACAAGGCCGATAATCCATATTACAAGTGTAAATAAGCCACGGATCATGATGCTTAACGCCATAGATAAAGATACTTTGATGATACTTTTCGCCCTATTAAAATATCAAAAATCAGGATATAAACACTTCAAATAACTCGAATAAGGTACATCGCAAAGCTAATGTCCCAACTTTTTAACCGACAGACAGCATATTTATAAATAAACAAAGAAGCCACCCCATAAGCATAGGGTTACTACGCTCTCATGAACTAAGCGTAGCAACTCATAAGTGTCTTTGAAAAGCGTTTGTATTGCACATAATTTCTTTGAAAGAAAAAAAGATGAATAAAAAGTGACACCGGAACTTTCTAAGTGCAAAACGTTAGTGGTTTCAAGAAAAGTATATCCTGTTAAATAGTTTATGTTTCGGAAGAAGGAGTAAGTAATTGTTTTGTAGGGGAGTATGTTGTCTTTGAGCAGTCTCTTTACGCTTTTCTATTCACTTTGTACTACTTATCATATTTTTTTAAATGCTGATAAATAAGTCAGAGTGCATACGCAAACACAAAACAATCATTAAACAGCTAATCTTAGCTATTGATTGTCTTTTCATAAAGACAATTAAGCGTCAGAGTCAATGAAAATTCGGAATAAACTCACGCCATTTTGCTGGAGAGATATCATATTCTTTGCGAAGATCATTTAGTCCGAGCCCAATCCTGTGGGCGTGGATTCCGCCCCATGCTTTCAGGTCGGGTTCGTTAGCGTAGGATGACTCGGGGGGCATATCTTCGGTACTGTGCCACATGCCGGAAAAATATAGATGATTCATCAGCGTTTCGGCCAGTCTTAAAAATACGGGCATTTCCACGTAAGTTTCGCCTTCCCGGATTTCTTTCGCCCCTTCGTCCACGTCAAGCCATTCGTCTATTTCTTTGTGTTTGAACTCTTTTACGTTGCCCAGTTCCAAACCTTCGGGGCTGGTGGCTTGCGGTATTTTGGTAGACGCTGGGCGCGGACGATAACTTTCCTCTGTTTTCGCCTCTAATTTGGCTATCCAATCTTCGCCATGGCGCAATGTGTCCGAGTCCATGCATTTCGGAGGCATTCCTAGCGTTAGGATTCCTCTTTGGTCTTCGCGCATGCCCATGGCTTTGGCCTCGGGGCCGGGCGGTACGGTGGACGTCCAATTGTGTGAGGGCTTAAGGCTTGGGTCCGGACAAAGGGCCACGGGCTGTTTGTAGCGGGTAAACAGTCCGCCTACCAGTGCCCTGCCCTTTTCGGATTCCAGAAGGCGGGCGAAAGCCGATAACATACGCAGGCGGAAGCCCACCACCGACCCGCGCGTAGGGTCGGTGCCGGGGAAGTTGTTGATTTTAAACAGTTCGTGTCCTTCCGTCAGATATCGCCAGTACCTTTTCGAATCTTCGGAAGCGCGTTCGCGAAACGCTGCTGAGCCGTATTGAGGCACCCAAAGGTCGCGGCGGTCGGCGATGGTCAGGGCTATCATCTCTTCGTGTTCTTTCTGTATTTCGTCCATTAGGCTAAACATCGCCGCGGTTTTGTGCGGTTTGTCCCCTTCCCTGACCGGATTTTTCGTAAACCATTCGTGTGTATATTCCCTGAGTTTGCTGAGCATTCTCATCCGTGAATCCAAGTCTTCGGTTTTTGGCCCCAAAGGTGATCTTGCGTAACGTTTGAGCAGATTGACAATTTCTTTGACGCAGGAGCGGTCTTTTCGGGCGACCTCCAGCGCCACTTCGTCGGGGCCATAAGCCGTTGAAAACTGGTCGGCGGAAAAGAGAGCCTGCACGGGGCGTGACCGTCCGGCCCCTTCGTTTGGGGTGTTTGTCCTTGTCGTTCGGTGGGCGGTCCGGTAAAACACTGCGTTGCCGGAGTTATACCTTATAAGAATTGCTCTTAAATTCCGGCCATTTGTATTCGGCTAGCTCGTGTTCTTTGCGGATCATATTGACACGCAAACCGATAGCGTGGCCAGTCTGGCTGTTCCATTCTTGCAGGTCGGGATTTTTTCGGTAGAATTCGGGAGGGGCTACGGGCATCCCGTGCGGCAGGTCCTCTTCTTTGTATAGGTTTCTGGCAAAAATTTCCGCGAGATTAATAAAAAACGGAGAGACGGTACGGCCACCCGTTTCCTCTACAAGTTTTGGAGGGCCTTCCACGTCTAGCCATTCGTTGATAGGGTCTAGGCCTTCGCCTTTTATTTCCGTCATATCGAAGCCCTCCGCCTGAAAGCGCGTTGATACCGGACGCGGACGATACTCTTCTTTGGTGTCGGCTTTCATCTCTTTGGTCCATTCAGTTGATTTCCTCATATATCTTGAGTCTTTTATTTCGTCGCCCACCGCATAATAGTCTACTCTTGGAGCGTCAGATTTTACTTTCAAATCCAAGGCGTAAGACGCGGCCCCGTGCGTATGCTTAAGCCTGTTGGTCACCACGTCTCCCGCTCCGCTGCGTATAGGATGGAGAATCGTAGGCCATTTCTTTTTTCGTAAGACATCCGTTATCAGTCCCCTGCCTTGGGGGCCTTCCATTAGGCGGGCCAAAGCGGACATTATCGAAACTCTGAATCCCAGCTTGCATTCGTGATGGGCGTAGCCTCCGTAGTTTGGGCCGATGGCCAAAAAAGGGTTGCCGTCGCGTAGCGCTCTCCACAGGCTTTGGACATCTTCGTCTGCTGTTCCTCCCGCGGGTTTGGCGTCGGGCGTCCATAACGGCATTTTTTCGGCTATGATAAACGTGACCATCTTTTCGTGTTCTTTCTGAATGTCGTCCATTAGGCGAAACATACTGAGCCAAGCGTGGTGGCCGGAAAAGCTTTCGTAATAAAAGGTGTAGTCGTGTTGCCATTTGTTAAACCACGCGAAGACCATCCGTTTCAGGTCGTAAAGCAGGGCGAAACGTTCGTGCACGTCCTCTTCGGTTTCTCGTTCCACGGCATTGTAGCGGTTGAGCATCCGGCCGATTGGTTCCAGTATAGGGTCGTTAGCGTAGCCGTATTCGTCGTCTTTAGTCGGGAAAATCTGTTCGAAATCCTTACGGGTCATAAGTGCCTGTACGACCGAGCCGGGAGGCATAACGGCTACGCCCGAAGCGCCTTGCGGCTTTCGGTTGCGGTATTCGTTCCGTTTTGGGCGCTCGTATTGGAAATCCATCAGGAAAAATATGGGCTTTTAGCTTAACTCGTCCTATCGCAATTGGTTTGTGGGGAAAGCAACCTGTTCTTAGTTTCGAAAACTGTCGTTTATTTGCCGGAGGAGGACTAATTTTGTGTTCTGTTTGCCGTTTTCCGTATGCTATAGCCCATCTGTTAGCGGGTTGGTTTGCGGAAAATGTCGGCATATTCCGCATTGCGATAAAAGGAGAAAGATACATTGAAGATACTGCTAATTACCCCGCCGCTTACACAACTGAATACGCCGTATCCGGCCACCGCCTTTTTGAAAGGCTTTCTGACCGAAAACGGTTACGATGTTCGTCAGGCCGATTTGGGTATCGAATTGGTGCTGAGGATATTCAAACCGGAGAATCTGTCGAAGATTTTCGGAATAGCGGAAGGGAAAAAGAACCTGAGTCCAAACGCCAAGAGGATACTTGCGCTGAAAGACGAGTATCTTGAGACTATAGACTCCGTGATCCGTTTTTTGCAGGGAAAGAACTCCACGCTAGCGCAAAGCATAGTCGATAACGATTATTTGCCCCGGGCGTCGCGCTTTTCCAATCTTCAGGAACTTGACTGGGCTTTCGGGACAATGGGCGCGCAGGATCACGGCAAGTATCTGGCGACTTTATATATAGAGGATCTCGGCGACTTGATTATCGAGGCTATCGATCCCGATTTCGGTTTTAGCCGATACGCCGAGCGTTTGGGACGGACGGCCTCTTCGTTTTCTCCTATTGAGGAAAAACTTAAAGGCGAGTTGTCCTTTCTCGATAAGTTGTTGTTGGAATGTCTGGACGCCCATATTCAGGAAGCGGAACCTGATATTGTCGGTTTTTCGGTTCCTTTTCCCGGCAATCTGTACGGAGCGTTTAAGTGCGGGCAGTATATCAAAAAGAACTATCCGGAGGTCCGTATAATTATGGGCGGCGGTTATCCGAACACCGAGTTGCGCCGTTTGGAGGATGTCCGCGTTTTCGATTACTTGGATTTTATATGCCTAGACGACGGCGAAGGGCCATTGCTTGAGCTTTTCGATTATATAGGCAAAGGAGAACAGGACGATTCCCGCCTGCAGCGGACTTACAAACTGGACAAGCAAACGGGACAAATTCAATATTGCGACAATAAGCTGGCGAAGCAGATACCGCACTCCAAAGCCGGAACACCCGATTATTCAGACCTTCCCCTTTCGGATTATCTGTCGATAATAGAGGTGGTGAACCCGATGCACCGGATGTGGAGTGACGGCCGGTGGAACAAGCTGATGGTGGCGCACGGGTGCTACTGGAAGAAATGTACTTTTTGCGACGTAAATCTCGACTATATCGGCCGGTACGACCCTACGGACGCCAGCCAACTGGTGGACCGGATAGAGGCAATAGTAAAACAGACAGGCCAGAACGGTTTCCACTTTGTAGACGAGGCCGCTCCGCCCCTATTGCTTCGCGATTTGTCCATTGAGCTGTTGCGCCGTGGCGTAAAGATAAACTGGTGGACCAATGTGCGCTTTGAGAAAACCTTTTCTCCGGATTTGTGCAGACTTATGGTCGCGGCCGGTTGCGTGGCCATTACGGGCGGACTTGAGGTGGCTTCGGACCGTTTGCTGAAAAAAATGAAAAAGGGCGTGTCCATAGCGCAGGTGGCGCGCGTTACCCGCGATTTCACCCAAGCCGGGATTATGGTGCACGCGTACTTGATGTACGGCTTCCCTACGCAGACGGAACAGGAAACGGTGGATTCTTTGGAAATTGTGCGTCAGCTGTTCGAGCACAATGTGATTCAGTCCGGCTTCTGGCACCAATTCGCTATGACGGCGCATAGCCCCGTAGGCAAGAATCCGGAGGAATACGGCGTACACCGTTCGGGGCCGGAGTTTGAAGGTTTCGCCGAAAACGATTTGTACCACGAAGATCCGGAAGGTTGTGAGCACGAGCAATACGGCCCCGGCTTGAGCAAAGCCATCTTTAACTATATGCACGGCATGTGCACCGACTGGCCCGTGTACGAATGGTTCGAGTTCGATACGCCCGATACCACCGTCGTGCCCGATGTTATTGAACAAGCGCTTCAGGTATCGGAAAAGAAAGATGCCGAGTTGGAAAGCCACGGTATTTTGTGGTTGGGGAAAAAGCCCGTCTTCGAAAGCTATGCCGTAAGGAAAAGGGGAAAACGCCAGGAAAAAGGGAAATTGGTTTTCGCAAATAAAACCGCCGATTTGGAAGTGACGGGAGACAAGGCCGAAATAAAATGGCTTTTGCCTTATTTTGATATTATGGCTATTGGCGGCGAGCGCACGGTTCGTTTAAAGGAATTGAAAGAAGAATACGAAAATCGTTTTCAGAAACCTTTCGATCGCTTCCTGAACGGACAGACCTGGCGGACGCTTAGGAAAGAGGGATTGTTGCTTCTGAGGATGTAAGAGATTTATGATTCTTGGTGGGGGAAAAGTGATTTTATAAAGCTAAAAAATACAACTTAATTTTGCTTTGGTGCATCTTTATAGTGGTCGAAATTGAAATTAATTAAGTCACTATGAGGCACTTTACAAAAATCATATTTATTGCGCTATTGCTTTTTTCGTGTGATACTGAGGATGATTTAGGCTCGATAGATACGGCTATGAAATTCTCGCCAGTAGAGCATTATGAAATAAATAGAGAAGCCGGAGCCCCAAAATTGTATCTGCTCTTCGAGTCAGAGAAAGTGTTCCCTAATACTGGGTACAGTCTTAAGTCAGAAATTGATATTGAAGGAAATGAGTTGATGATTCGTTTTAAAGGAATATCAAAATCTGATTTTTCCCATGCGATGCCGTCAGCTGTGGAGATGCGTATAGAGCTGTCTGAAAATATAAGTAAACTAACACTGCTGAATGGGAATAAGACCGATCGATACAAAATTGAAGTGACGGATAAAAAAGTGGTGGTAAGCCCTGAGAAGACTAGCTTTTCCTCGATAACACACGCTAGCACGTTTCGCTATCCTAAAAACAGTTTTGTATACCTATGCGGGACCAATTTGGACAATAAACATTTATATGAAGACTTCAAAAAAGTCCTTTCCGAGCTCCCCGGTATATCATATTATCAGTTTCAAGGACCGGGACTTATTCCTTACCCAACCAAAGGAGACGGAAACTGGTACAATCCCGACGCGCTTTATTTTCAATATGAAAAGTTAGCTGATTTTGAAGAAGCGGGCGAGCGTTTGAGAGCCTTTACCAAAGAATATCTCAAACCTAATGACGGGGTTTCCATTTCGTTATACAGTTGGGATAATCGTTCTTACAGAAGCTGGAAGATGATGAATTGATATTCAATGACATAGAAATGTTATCCCCGCTTCCCTTTCCCGGAAATTGGTGATCAAGCGGGGATAATTCTTTTTGGACTTTTCATTTTCACCCTTTTCATACCGGACACTTAAGGAGCGACTCACAGTGACAATACGTAATACTAGATACCTAATACCCAAAAGAAAAACACTTTCCTCAAATACCCCGTATTCCGATTATCCGGATCAGTAAGTCTTCGAATTCTTTAAAGTCTTTTTTGTCGGCGGGATCGGAAAATAATGGGGAGACCTCTTCTAAGGCTACGAAATAAGCGTAACAATAATCGCTTTCCGGTTTGTAGTCGTCAAGGCCGTATACTCTCATAAAGCGCTGGAACAGGTTGGCCAACAGACTGCCGGTTTGCTCACGGACCCAAGCGTTATGGCGATCAATCGCAGGTTGGGCTTTGTCAAAATCGCATTCGGGGCCGATACACCCTACAACATTGGCATATATTACGGCATAGGTCTCATTAAACGCTGTCAGTTCGCTACTGATCTCAGGAATATCGGACTCCAACGGCAAACGACTCATATTTTTATCCAAACGTGCCATAGCTTTACTGTATAAGGCTTGCGTTCTACGTTTGGGATGTGCTGACACGCGCAAAACGTGCTTCTGGCCGTTGCTGTCTTTAGCGTGCCTATCATAAAAGTTTTTGCCCTCGCCGTTACCGTACATTTGAAACCAATACAAGCCCCCTTCCGGACAGGATTCCAAGTTTCGAACTTCTGAATTTAGTTCCCGTAAATGCCGTTCGAGGTTTTGTTCCAACCCCTCCCTTTCAGACATAACTTCCGAAAACCTTTTTAACAAGGCATATTCCTTGGATCGGTCTTCCGGGATTTGTTCCGAACGGGTTTGGCAAAAATCAATCAGGGCTTCCCGGAGGCTTTCGCTAAGCTTGAGCATGCGGTGCATCGTGTCGGTAAACCACATCATGGTGTAGCTGAGCATGGTTTCGTTTTCGATGGTTACGGTATCCGTTCCGCTTTTGGCCACCACCGCGGCGTTATGCATATTCCAGTAGATTTTGCGGAGCGGTTCCACTTTCAGCGCTTCGATTTCTGTTGGAGGCTTCCAATCCGCAAGTTTGGCCAAAACTCTTTTCAGGTATTTGTCAGGGGCCATGGTTCCCCTTCTTGCGCTACTTTCAATTATGCTTGGCGTGGCCCGATATGATTCTCCGGGTTTGGGTAACGTATACTCGTCATAGCCATAGGCTTGCTTTCTTCGGATAACCTCTTCCTTGCCGGGGTGAAACATTGAAGGCATGTTTTCATCCAGCCAGATTCTTCTGGACAGTCCGTCCAGATCAATCGCCGTATGGGCGTAGGTAGCCTGGTTAAAGGGGAAAACCAGAGAAGATACCTTTTCCGCGGATATATCAAAGCATGATTCGGACTCGCTATTGCCGTAAGGCGCTAGGATAACCGTCAGGAATTCGGCCATGTCGCCACCTATCATCCTAAATGCGAATTTGCCACAATCTGAAGACATTTCGTTGATAGTGCGGACTATCTCGCCGTCAACGGTAGGCGCTACGGCCTGAAGCGTCCGTAACGTTCCGTCTTTGTCAGGAACTGCCAATGCGGAATCCGGAAGAGCTTTAAAACCTATAGGGGAACCGTTGGTTTTTAACGCTTTGTTGCTCGCTTCTAATTGATCCTCGTTGGCGTAGAATAGTTTTGGTTTTCGGGTGTCTTCCAGTGCCAAATCACCATTGTCGCCCACTTTTAGGGCAGGAATATCCGCCCCGATATTTACAGGCGCTTCGACATGGTCGCCTGTAGCGATATCTTCCGAATGAAAATCTATAAGTTGGCCGGATCTGCCAAACCGGCGACTGATAAGCGCAGGATGGTTTAAAAATCCGCTACGGACATGTACCTGTTGCTCAAAAAGTGTAGATTCTGTCAACGGATAATATCCGCTAGGCTCCACGATACGGTAACCTTGGATTGGCAGGCGTGATGTTCCGTTTGACGAAAGGCCTTTTGTGCAATATTTTGGCTTGGAGACTTTTCGGAACATCGGGATTTACCTGACTGATAATATTAGTAGTTTTGATTGATTATCGGGATAGCATACATGATAACTTTTTATGTTAGTATCGGTTTTCCGCGTTGGCTCATAATAGAGCTAATTTGAATGATTGGCTTCGTTTATTATTCTTTTCCCTCAAGGCTCACCCCTGCCCCACCTATTACTTTCCAAGTATCATCAAAAGACTTCCAGATTCTGATATACTTAAACTTTCCTTTTATCTCTTCCTCCAGAAAAGAGCCTTCAAGATCAATTTCAACAGATACGATAGCGCAATTTTTTATTAATCGGACTTGTTGATTGTTTGATGTGATGTTTTTGATATTCAAATTCCCAGACCGAAAATTAGACAAGTCCATCTCTTTAGTAACCGTTTGTCCTGTGGGTATTACAAAAAGAAGATCATCGTGCAAAAGGTAATCTAAAGTATTAATATCAGATTTGATCATTGCTTCAGCTAGTCGTCCCTCAAGTTCTATAATTTGAGTTTTGTCTATAGTTTCCATATTGTTTTGTTTCGTTTTGGGATGGTAGGTATGAAATAAAAAAAGACAACAAAGAGCTTTGCAGTTAATTAAATTCTGTAAAGTCTTAGTCCTTAGACAATCATATCGAATTGAATCTTAGAATCCAATTTCTAAGATTCATCCTTTATGTAACAAAAAGGCGGTCAATCAACTCATTTTATGAATGTTCAGATTGGACCGTCCGTTCTCCACACTGAACAAGAAAGCCACACCATGATGTTGCTTCATATTTACACATCTCCGAATATGGTAAGTCATAATCTGTTTTATAGAATTTGATTGTCCAAGCTTTTTTATGGATAAAAAATAAAGGCGGGGTATCCCCATCCCCGCCTTTCCCCACGCACAACAGCTATCCAAATATAATCACTTCAAACCTCATGGAGACTCTCTTATAACTAGCATAGTTGTGTTGCAATCCAACCAAAATCAGACGTTTTCCACTATTCTAAAATCATTTTGGACACATTTCAATATAGTGATTTATCCAATAATAAAATTGATTTGAGACAGTGACAGAGGCCATACTTTGTGAATACCCTCTCTAACTTTGTAAAGAGGGTTGTTTATTTTGTAAAACTATATTCTCTGATATCAAAGAAACATTCATCTACATAAAATTAGACTTTTTAGATTCGTACATATTTCTTTTTATCAGCTCATTATACATGGGAATTAAAGACTCCATATCAAAAAAAGACTTTTCTTTAATTAATAATATCTTTTTGTGAAAATTTCTCTTTTAAATAATCATATCACATGTTTATGTGAATGATATTATTATTTTTAAGAATAAATACATGAAAATTCAATCACACGCATAATCATGTGCTTTATATATGTTTTTTGAGTGGAATAACGCTATAATCACTACAAAGGGCTATGTTCTTGAAACACCTTAAACGTATTGTATATACTGGCTTTGACCAGAACTTACCTACCATTGAAAAGCGAAAAGTCCTTTGGTTTAACTTTGTTAGTTATTTTATCCTCTGTGTAGTAGCATTTTACTGTTTCAAAAACTATCTTCTGGGACAACCCGAATTTGCTACTGCGGAAGCATTCTTTCTTGTGTTTATAGTCTTTTCTATTCACTCCCATGCCAAGAAGAGATACCAAATCGCACGTCTGACTATCTGTCTCGCATTATTATTTTTCCTGTTTTTACTAAATGTTTATTTATCCCCTAGCTTTCCCGGCAGGATTTACATCTATTACAACTTGGCGGTCATAATCCTTAGTGTCTTTCTTATTGATAATTCAAGAATCACACTATTTATTTGGTTTTGTACTATCGCTCTTTGTTTAGCGCCACAATACCTATTTTCAAAAGAGCACTATCATTACAAAACCCATATACATACCGTCATTTTGTTCTCTTTCACATATTTCGCCATGAATTTTTATAAGGGCATTACGCTCCGTTACCAAAAGCAATTGGAGGAAAAAAACGAGGAAAACGAATTGTTGCTAGGCGAGGTGCACCATAGGGTGAAAAACAATTTACAGCTGATCACTAGCATGTTGCGACTAAGGGAAAGACAACTGACTTCCGATAAAGCGAAAAAACTTATTGGCGAGAGCCGAGAACAAATCAAAGCCATAGCCACGGCCCACGAAAGCTTATATAAAAAAAATATGGGTGACCTGCTGGATATGAACGAGTACGTAAAGCAATTGGTAGCGGATACCCGGGAAGCGTTGGGTGACACCGCTATTACTTGGAAAAGTCATATCGATATTGGAAGGTTGTTTCTGAATGCAGATACGGCCGTACCTATAGGGTTAATATTAAATGAACTGATTACCAATAGCCTAAAATACGCTAAACCCATAAGACAAGAGGTTTTGCGAATCGAAGTCAAGGTTAGCGAAATTGATGGTCTAGTACAGTTAACCTATAGCGATAACGGAACTCCCGCACCTGAAATGGCCGATGCCCTTGAAGCAGGTTCAAAGCGGGGTTTCGGAATGAAACTAATCCGATCTTTGTGCAGACAATTGGGCGCCGATGTAAATGTCAGCACAGAGAACGGTCTTGTCTATGATTTTATTTTTAATACCCAACAAACCGTTGAAGCATGAGCAAGGAAAAGGTATTGATTGTGGAAGATCAAGTATTAGTGGCCGAGGATATAGCCGAAGAGCTCGAAATACAAGGCTTTGGAATTCTTGGAATAGCCACATCCGCTCAGGAGGCTGTATCGATTATTGAGAAAGAAGTCCCTGACCTTGTGATATTGGATATTCGGATCAAAGGAGAGCTTAGCGGTATTGATTTGGCCCGGATTATTTCCAAACGCTGGAAACTCCCTTTCATTTTCCTTTCCGCCAATACAAACGATATGGTTGTAAACGCGGCGTTGGAGACTTTACCGCATGCTTTCCTATCAAAACCTTTCAGGGAAACAGAACTGCACACCGCCGTTGAAATTGCGTTACGTAAAGGAAACAAACAGAATAATGAAAGCGGAAACGACGATTCCATTTTTATAAAATTGAAAGAGGGTTTCCAAAAAATTAAACTCAACGATTTGCTTTATCTCCAAAGCGACGGCAGTTATACTCGCTTTCATATGGCAAATGGTAAAGAGTTCGTGATCAGTGTTAATTTAAAGAGGTCCGAGGCTATGGTTCCCAAAAAAGGCTTTGTTCGCATTCACCGATCATACGTGGTCAATGCTACAAGGGTTGAGTCTTTTGATTCCAAAAGCGTAAAACTTCCCAATGACATTGAATTGCCGATCAGTATACCTTCCGTCGAATTTATAGACGCAATGCGTATGGCGGGTGTCACATTCGGTTCGTGATAAATAAGAAAATGGTTTCCTCCAATTAAAATCGTTATACTTTTTATCCTTGGCTCTATTTTCTTCTTCGTTTCTTCTTTCCGCCACTTCCCCCACTGGCAATCGCAGGAACTGGGGCTGGAGTGGCTACGGCAGAAGGGCTGTCTAGTTTTTGCTCCAAGGCCTCAAACAGCGTCATTATATAAGTTATATTCTGTGGTACAGTCCCCTTAAGCGGTTCTTTGTGCGTTTTCACTTTCGGAATAGCGTCAAAATGGTGTCTGACCTCCATGCCAAACGTATTCCATCCGTTGCGGTCCATGCCTAAGCTCTTTCGTATTACGGAATTGATAAGTGCCCAGAGATCTCGCGCTATATCAAGCTGTTCCTGTGTTTCCTTAAATTTGTCTTTATGGTATTGGGGTAAACGTTTCATGCGGTCTACTCTGGTCATGTCATGCGGCAAAATAGCGTCGGCAGATACGCTATGGCTGTTTTCTATCTGAATCATCAGGTAAAACACGTTCTTGAGGTCTTCATTTAGGCAGGTGTCGAGTTCCTGATGCAATTTGCTGATATGAAGAATCTGGGTAAGGATCATGGAGTAGAATTCCAGAGCCCTGATTTTGATGAAATAAACGCCCATAGTACTAAAAAAAAGCCCGATGGACATTCGGTAATAAGGGAGCATCATGGCTTTGTGATCTCCAATTCCCGGAGGGATAAAATGGTGTACGGCGACGGTTCTGATCTGCGAAGGGACAGGCCTTTCGGAAATATCTCCTATTTCGTCCATGCTGGCGTGTAGCAGTGGCATTCCCCGCATCTTGTTCATCGATCCGTCGTCCATCTTTTTTGTTTTGTTCCTTATCCGCTCAAAAACGCCTTCCGCTTTTTGCATCTTCTTTTTCATCAGATCAAGCTGAACTTTGGAAAGTTCGCCCAGCTTGTTCAGGAATGAGTTGTAAAGACTCATGGAGGTAGTGAGCGTAAGGTCATCCGCTGTGTCAAGGCCCAGGTCGTCGCCAATAAAATCGAAGTCCGGCACTTGCAGAAAATCTTCCCATTCCCTTCTGATAGCTTCCCTTCGTTGGTGTTCCTCTTCCGAAATCATAAAGCCCTCGTCGGTCATCACTCCCTTGTCTGCCTGCGACTCTTTTTTCACTGGCTTTGCCTTGGCTGGTCCGGATTTGCTTTGTTCCTCTAACCGTTTTTCATCTTCCAATTTGGCCGCGGCTATAAGTTCGTCCAGCTCTCGCATTTCGTCTTCGTGGCTTTGGCCTTTTTTCTTTTTCTTCTTCTTCTTTTTGCCAGGTTGTTCGTTTGGTGTTGCCGGTGTCGCCATTCCTTGAGCCCCTTCTGGAGTTGTTTCTAACTCTGGTTTTATTTCCGTTTCCGTATTGGTCGCTGTGGGGAGGCTGACTGAGCTCGGTTCAAAAAATTCCTGTTCCGCCCGTTCTTTGTTCGTACGTCCAAAACGGTCGGCGAATACTATTGGAAAATGTGAGTTCCTTAGAAGTTTATCGATATGTTCAAGAGCGTTTTTCTCAAGTTCCCTTCTTGGATCGCCTCCCACCATGCGTCCACGACCGTTATCGTAAAACGCTATTCGGGGACTTTTTTCCTGAATACTATAATGCGCCATGCTGAACTCTACGAATACCTCACGGCGATCTTTTGAAAAATGTGTGGATTCCAGATCTATGGTCAGGTGCGGATAGCCTTTTCCTCCCGGAAGAATAATGGCGTGGCGTGTGGGGGCAACATGGAACTTTGAAGAGCGATCTTTTTCAAGAGCCCGAGTCCATACACCTGCCGAAAAATTCATTTTCATCCTTTGGATGGGCGGTTCTTTCGAGATTGCGGACAGTTGTATCGGCGGTGGCGTTTTCAGCGTTGCCTTGGCGTGTACCTTCCGTTGCGCAGGTTTAGCGTTTTTGGGCAAGGGACGACGGATTCGCATAAATGTTCCTCAGTGCTTTGGTCGGTAATCAAGAGTGAATCTCGTTTTTCGCTTCAAAGATCTTTCCAAGCTGATTAGCTGTCAGTTTGGTGTGGTCTTCTTTTTTTAGAAAATAAAAGGCCGTGAAGAATGATCTTCACGGCCTTGTTCTTTCGTCGTTTATTTGTCTTTACACAGAGTTATTTCTCAATATTCGCTTTTGCCGTGGCTTCGAAATAGCGTTCCAGTTTCTGTTGTCCTTCCGTTTTTTGGAGTTGGAATTCCAGATTATCGAAACTGTTGATATCTACTAGCTCGTTACCTCCGTCATCGTAGCTTACCTTTACCCTGTCGCCGACGGTGGTTATTGGGATTTCGTTGGAAATGGTGGAACCGCCTACGAATACCTTGTTTTCGAAACCTTTTAAAATCATATAATAGAACGTGTTTCCGTTCCGGGTATCGGCGCCTACCCTAACCACTTCGGTTTCGATTTCGAAGCTGGCCACATTTGAGCTGGTGGCTATAGCGTTTCCTTTGCCGTTTAGGACACCTTTGTAATCGCGCAAAGCTTCTTTCACATTAGCGCCGACGCCAACGATACTGTAATCCTGTACGGATACCATAGCGATCATTTTCACAAGCCCAGCGTTATCTTTTAATGACATCACGTAAGTGGGAACATTATTTATATTATATGCGACGGGAAAAGAGGCTTCGTAGCCTTTTTCCTGAACTTTGCCCATAGCCGATTGCCGCGCTGCTTCTTCCGTAGCGCCAGTCAGCGGATACCAAGTCGTTTGTTTGGTGCGGGTATCCACCAAAGCGAAACCAACAGTTCCGTCATCAGCGCCAACCGAAGTGAGGCCGGTATACCAATACGATTTTCCGTTTGATCCATATACCAAAGTCAAACCGTCGGTTATAGTCAATTTTCCTTGGTTTGAAAAATTCCAATAACCGTGAACATATTCGCCCCAGTCCTTGAGCTGTGAAGCGATAAAGTGTTCCGGCTGAATACGGTCGATCCAAGCCGGCGCTTTGTCTATATCAAAGTATTCCGTATCACCGGTTGCGGGATCCATAACGATTACCTTCTCGGCCTCATTACCCGAAAAACCGATTTTCTTTTTGTATCCGGTAATCACCCAATATGGCTTACCGTTATCATCAATTTCGAAAGTAAAATCGGTAAGACCACGTGTAATGTTACCATCAAAATACGTATGACGATAAAGGTTATCGAAGAAATAAGCGTTCGGTTGGTATTTGATACGTACGGGAGCGCCACCAACGGTTCCTACCAAACGGACATCCCGTTCGTTATTGGCCGAGACCATTACATAACCGGGAGTACCGTCCCCATTACTCAGCCATTTGAAAAAACCGGAATGAAGCAAAGGTGCCACCCAATAAAGCTTACCGTTTACACTTTGGATCGAAAATTCCCCCAAATCGGTTTGGCTTCCCAAGGCCGGTTTTGAGCCGAGCATTTTATCGCCCAAACGGCGGGCCATTCCTTTGTCCACAATCCGGATATCTTCAGTCGATATTGGAGCGATACGTTCGCTAAAATCTTTTCCCTCCTTTACTGTTCCGATCAGGTTCCGGTAGTCATCGCTATGGAACAATGCCCAAGAGGAAAATACATTTGCCAATACCAGATATCCTGCGACTAGTCCCAAAAAAATAGGCAGTATTTTCGAATATTTGGAGTTTTCGTTAGCCCCTGATTTGGACAGAAAATATTGTATCCCCCCACCGGAAACCAAGATCAAAATCGGAAACAGCATAAAGCCGTACGCTATGGTAGGAGTGGTGACATAAACAAAAAATAAGAGCATTAACAGCCCTCCAAGATATATAAAGGCTTTTTTCATATTAAACGGTTTTTAGAAATAGGTCAAAAGTATGTGTCAATACGAGTCGATATTGTTCTGTATGGGAAGATAGTTGAAAAAATACTTTTTTAAAGATATAAATATGAGTAGTTATTCATTATGGGTAGTGAGTGGAATTAGTTTAAAGTCTAAAAATAAAATCAGTAGCACTGATAAAGAACAAGGATCCCAAGACACTCAAGGCAAAAAATTTGGGAGAGCCTAAGCGTCCTGGGAATTGGTGAGATCAGTGGTAAAAACTTTCAGAAAGCCTGAGCCCTTTTTTTGTTGCCGATTTGTAAAACGGGTTAATGGGAGCTATTAAAGCTTTGCTTATCGCTGTCCTTAGTTTACCGGCTTTGGCAGGCGACCCCATATTTAAAACCGGATTCGGGTCAAACTCCAATTCTGTCTGTTCAATATGACGTGCGACCTCTCTGCCAAGCAGTTGCTCCACGGCAAGCAGTCCCGCCTCATAAGAACCGACAGCGGGGCCTGCGGTAATGTATTTCCCGTCCATCACCACTTCTTTTTCGCTAATCCTGGCTCCTACAACAGGCAGGTATTTCAGCATATGGAAATTAGTGGCGGCGGTACGGTTTTTCAGCTGGCCCGTTGCGCCTACCAGTAAAACGCCAGCGCATACGGAAATAACGCTTTTTGCTTTCGCTGACTGGTCCGCTACAAAAGCCAAAGTTTCCGGATCGGAACAGTATCCCGGTAATGAGGCACCGACAATAAACACATCGGCTTGAGGACAGTCTTTGAAGCTCGTGTCGGCCACCATCTTTGGGCCAACCAACCCCGCGACTTCACCTTCCTCCTTCCAGACATAGTGAATCTTAGCGTCGGGGATAGTACCGAAAACGTCTACCGCTCCCATAATATCGGGTATATATAGTCCGGATGGTGTAAAAACCACGACATTCAAGGGTTGTCTCTGGCCTGGAAAATCCGGCTTTTCGATAATGGTCCCTTTGGCGGGAGCCTCTCCATAACGGCAAACGGGGTCGTACTCCAATGTTAATTCGAATAAACTGGCGATCGCTTTGCCTCTGATTTTTTTCAACAATTCAAAACCAGCTTCCATCATTCCCGTCGATGGCCCCGCAGTGTAAAACTTCCCGTCAATTACCGCCTTGCGTTTAGGCTCGGGAATTACACCATAGTCATGCAGAGCGTCAAGATGCCAATTATCCGTAGTCGCTTTCTTGCCACGCAAGAGTCCAAGTTTCGCCAAGGCCAGTACACCGTTTGAAATAGCCAGTACATATTTGGCGTCTTTTGCCTTGGCCTCAATAAAGTCCAATAACTCCCTATCATAAAGCCGATCATCGGGAATTTCCCCTATTATCAGTACATCCAGTTTGGGGCAGGTCTTAAATGTTGTGTTTGCGATCAGGGGAAAATCAGATTTGCCTTTTACTAATCCGGTTTTACGGCTGGCCAGATATACTTTGCTGGTCGGGAATGACCCTAAAATTGTTTCCGTTTCGATTATGTCCGCCGCCCGGAAACCCGGTACCAGCGCATAGCCGATCGTTAGTTTACTTACAATAGACATAAGCACAGTTAATTTAGAGTGTCTCGTTGTAAACAGCTTAGGGAAAAGTAGAAAGACTACATTGCCGATAAATTGGTTTTGAGCCGAAAACCGTTTAACGGCAAAGACTATGACCTAGAGGCCTTTCCTTATCACCCTTTGCTGTTTACGTTGCACTGCTTTTGTCATTAGCTGACCACACAAAGGTCGCTTTAGGCAATACTAAAAATCAGGACAATCCGGGCGGAATTCAGGATTTTGGTTCTTTGTTACGGAATTGCTTGGGCGTCAAACCTTCGTGTTTTTTAAAAAACCGGCTAAAATATGAAGAATCGTATATCCCTACAGACTCCGCTATTCTTCCTACTGACAGGTTGGTTTGGCGCAACAGGTTTTTCGCCTTCAAAAGTCTCGCTTTATCAATCATCATCGTGGCTGTCATTCCTGTGACTTCTCTTACACAACGATTCAGGTAGTTTTGAGATACATTAAGGCGCTCGGCTAAATCCCGTAATGTAATCCCGTCTGCCAAGCTTTCTGAAAGTTGGTGTTTAAACGTATGGGTTAGCCTTGCAGCCGTCTTGTTTTCGGAGGAAAATCGAGAACCTGGAATACCGTTTAGCTCAAATAAAAGGGCAAGTAAATAGGCCTGGATTATTTCTTGGCTAGGGTATTCCGAATAATATTCATGATAAAGGCGTAAATAAATATTTTCGAAAAATCGGGCCCTGTCTTCATCTAAAGTGAATTCCGAAGCGCTCCAAGTATCCAGTATATCCAGACAGTCCAAACGATTTCCGATATGTCCGGCCAACATATCCGGGTGGAAATGACAAGTATACCCCCGTATATCATCGTCCATAATTTCGACGGAAAACACTTTGTTGGCCTGGATTAGCAAAACATGTCCGGGTTTTACCTCAAAATGTTCGGAGCCTAACGTGATACAGAAAGTTCCGGCCGTGATATAAATCAGAGTGGCGCTTTTGACAACAGAAGGCCTTATTGGATAATCTACAAAGGGATTAATTTCTTCCAAACGGATACAAAAGAAATCACTTAACACCGGATTGATGTGTGATTTACCCTCACTCCTCAGATAAGCGTTTATTAACGATTCGGTATTATAAATTTTAGGATGTTCCATATTAGAAGAAAACTAGCCTCCATTGGTTCTTTCTAAAGGCGTTAACGATAAAGGCGCAATCAGGTTTTAACAAGCGATTCATCTTGTTTCACACATTTATTGGGCTTGTTAGAATTGGATTTCCTTTCTCTTCGTCTAATTATTAATTGCCATAAAGCATGACAAGTCACAAAAAGAATAAATAAAACCACTAGGGAAATAATCCCGTCTCGCCCCTTTTTTCCAAGGAAATCAAGCATATGGAACTTATGCAGAAAAGCGAAAGTAAAACCTTCCCTTCTATCGCTGTCATTTATCCGGGCAGCAAGTTTACCTCGTTTGGTATCGATATAAAAAGTTGAATGACCAGCTGTTCGATATTGGAGCTTATAGACCGGTAACCGTTTATTGACAAAACCGTATTCGCCACCGAATCGATTTACTAGTTCGATTGAAAGTAATTGATCCTTGGCAGGAGCACCGAAAGTCTCGGCCAAAAAGAGGGCATATGTCCGTGGCCCATCTGTTATCGGTTTACCGTCAGTAGTATTAAAGTACAAATATTCATTTTTCTTGGCTCTCTTATTTTTTGATACTGCAATTCGAAAAAAACTTTTTCCTTTAAAACGAACGATATCGAATTGATCGGATTTACAACTATCGAGTAAATACAATAAATCAGATTTGATAGATTCAGAAGGAATAGAGGTTTTGTATTTACTTAAATGACGTAAATCGGGTGTGATTTTCATATAAGCGTGATAAAATCCACTATATGAAAACATAAGGAAAAACACGCTTGAGCTTAGACCTAATAGACGATGTCGGGATCGTTTTTTTGACAATGAACTTTTGCCTTTTGTTGATCTGAATCGTCTCCATCCTATTCCGTAAATAAATAACCCGGAAACCGAAACCAGAAACATTAATCCTGTAAAAATGAGTATTATCGGAATCCGGAGCCCCGAACCTATTAACCATTCCCATTTATGAAAAATATTGAAAAACCATTTAAACACGCTTCGTTTTCGATCCGAAACAGTCCCTAAACTATCCGAAAGAGTATGGACATATACTTTCATATTATCCGCTCTTTGGAAAGAGATCTCATAAACGGGTAAAAGCCTATTTATAATCGGATAATCGTTGCCGTATTTATCCACTCGCCTAACAGATTCAATTCCGGATACGGAATCAGCTATAAAATATCGGGCTAGTTGAATGGCGTATTTATTTTCGCCGTTAGATATTACAGTTCCTGTAGTCGCATCTATGTAAATAGACGAATCTCCCTCAATATGAATTTGATAACATGTATTACCTTGAAGATTTACGAACCTTACGTTTGTAAAGTCTAAACTAGGGTTTGTCTTTATTATTTCTGACAAACCTATTATTCCATCAGTTGAATGTCGGGAAACGTATATTCGTTTTGCAGGTTTGGTCGGGAAAAAATTGGCCATAAAGGGATGAGCCAAACCACTAAGACACCAAAGAATAACGGGGATAGATCCCACAATAGCAAAGCGTCTGTGCCAACGATAAAACCACCCTAACCATACGGCCGGTTTCTTCTTTTTATCTTTCATAATATTTTATTCGATAGGAAAGTTTAGGACGTACGGAACCATGCCCAAATTAGAGTATGGGGTTGGTTCCGTATTTTTCTAGAATGTGGGATAGGTGAAAATTTACCGGTTCCCTCCGAATCGGTATTCTATTCCCACTAAGAAAGTTCGTGGGGCTCCTGGTGTGTATTTTTCACCCCAGCCACTGTTACTTACCCGCGTAGCGTATAGCTTGTCAGTTAAATTTAGTAACTGAGCCCAAACAGAAATACGACCGAACCGACAGTTGCTGCGCAGGTTAAAAACATCATAACCTTTGTATTCGCTATTATTCGCATTATCGCTATAATATGGCCCTACGTGTTGCCATTCTATTAGCCAAGTCCAATTAGAATAAAAAGGCATTTTTTGTGTTACCGATAAATTGTTCACCCAACTTGGCGCGCCGGGCATATCGTTATCATCAAAATCTGATCGGATAACTTGGCCCTCTGTGTTAGATTTCGCCTCAAAATATTTCAAGTATTTGTGCTTTGAAATATTCCCGGAAAGCCTAATCTCCGTTAATGAAAATGGCTTATAACTTAGCCCATATTCAATCCCCATATGTTCGGTAGAGCCGGCGTTATTGTTGATAAAACCACGAACCTCATCGTAAACACTTATAATCTCATCTTTGCCTCGCATCCAATAGAGACTAAGGTCTAGGCTTGCCTTTCCGTCCAAAAATTTCAACCATGTTCCTAATTCATAATTATTGAATCTGGCTGGGTTCAGATTCTGTTTTTCAGCCGTTTTTCTATAAATCTCATTAACGCTTGGAGGTATAAAACCTTGACTAAAATTAGCGTACAGAATACGGTCGTTTCCGAAATCATAAGTAAGCCCGGCTCTTGGCGTTATTTTGCTTTGATGGTCATTGTCGTCACCAGAAATATTATCTCCAGCTTTTAGGTTATTATCGAATTGATACCCGAAATGATCGTACCTCAATCCCAACACTAGTTTAAGCTTATTGAGCGGACGGATATCCAATTGCGAATACAGCGCTTTGTTATTGATATCGGTTTCATAATCAAGCAAAGTGACATTAGGGCGAGTAAAGGACGTATAAATACCGTCTTCGTTTCGTGTGATATCGATTCGTTCGGCGAAATATGTCATTGGTGAATAATCGATATTTCCGCCTATACGCAGAGTTGATTTTAAAGCCGGGAGTTTCTGCACGTGTTGTAGCCAGAACACGTAACTCTGAAAGTGATTTTCGTTCATTTCTCCCGTTGCTTTCAGCGGGTCTTGCCTATTATTTTTTATTCTATAGCTCGGGGTTTGATCACTTATATTGTTACGATAAACAAAGGCCACACTTGTTTTTGAATAGGTACTCCACTGATGGTCTATTTGCAATCGTTGACGAAATGCTTTTGCTAATCTTTCAGTAAACGTGTATAACGTTGAATACTCTTCACTTTCGAAATTTTCCTTATCTAATGATCCCGACATATCCGCCCGATAATCAATTATTGATGTGGTGGACCAAAGTTCGGTCTTGTCATTTAGGTCATAAGTTAGTTTAAGGCTTATTGCGTTTTTTTCCATATCACTATGATCGCGAACACCGTCAATTTGCCTAGCCACATAGCCCCCAAGCGCATACCCAAGCTTATTGTTTTTTCCGGATAGAGTAACATCACTACGATAAAATCCTCTATCACTAACACGGGCGGTAATATTCCCGTTAAACTGGCCTTCGGGAGTAATCGTAATCATATTTATCGCCCCACCGACAGCTTCGCTTCCATAAATGGACGAAGCCGGCCCACGGAGAACTTCCACGGATTGGGTGATCGCCATATTCATTTCCAGTAAGGCATTATGGTTAAAATTACCCGTCGGCCGGATAGGCATTCCATCTTCCAGATACAGGAAAAGACTTTTGGTGGAAATCGGTTGACGGATACTCATCATATGCTGTTCGCCACCTAACGGACTCATATAAACGCCTGGAACAGAATTAAGCACCTCGTCAAGTCGGGACGGGCGATATTGTTCCATTCGTTTCGGGCTTAGTGTACTTATAGCAGCCGGGACATCACTTCGTTTTTGCGCGTCACGGCTTGCGGTTACCACTAGGTCTTCAAGCTCTAAAGTCATGGGATTTAGCCTGATAGTTGCGCATTCATCCGCACGGATAGTCTGCGGTTTATAGCCTAAGCTTTGGATTTGAATGCGAGATGTTGACGAAGGAACTTCTAAGCGAAACCGACCTTGGTTATCCGAAACAGAACCTTTTGCCTTAGTACCTACTAGTGTGATTGTCGCTCCCACTATAGCTTCTTGATTGTTATAATCCAATATCCTGCCCTTGGCTGTATACTGCGCAAACGTCTCGTTTTTGCCTAAAACAACCAACAAATATATGATTCCAAAAAAGATAAAAACCTTTCTCATCTTATTCTAATTCAGGTAAATATAGAGTATACTATTCCAGTCCTGATTTTGTGTTTTCAGGATAAATTAGGATATAAGTATTCAGAAACAAAAGTCTTATCCAATTAACTCCACGGAAAAGAACATAAGTATTCCATCTGTCCAAATAGTATGGACAAGCAAGTATACAGCATGTTTCTGGATTGAAGATCAGATAAGGTTTTGGGGCGGTTTTAAAAAATCGGACAACGGCTCGGAATACGCCGGTTCCGTATATTTCGGATAGAACTTGTCAACACCTATTTCCGCTTTTGGTAAAGTTTCACCTTCCAGAAGCAGAGCCAAAGGATAATCTTTTATATTAAGACTCAAAGAAGCTTCCGCCGTCTCCGATTCCGATTGTCGCTCAATCTGTTTTCCCAAATAGCATTGGCCTCCGCAGATTGTAATCGGTTTTTCTTTATTAATACAAAGAAACTCTCGGATATAATCTTTCCTCAGCTCGAATTCGATATACGGAGCCAAAGGGCGAAGCATAGCCATGGAGTATAGAAAAAGGAATATGTACGAGAGTCCATTTCGCATTTCGATGGCGAAGCTAAGGAATTATGCGATTGAAACAAACAAAACATGACAATCAACATTTTTCAATCTAATTTTTATCAGACTTTGCTACGACACCTCCGTACTATAACTCTCTTATTACTTTCTGTTTAAACCTCCCAAATACGTTTTTTCAAGGGGCTTCCCAGGGCTAAAACATTGTCAACACTATTTCAATAGTTTACTTCCTTAATTTTCTTAAAAAAATGTTTCTTACGAAAACAAAATAGATTCGTTCAGGCTTTTTCCACTTTAGTTTCCTTTTTATTTCTCTAAAACTGAACTCACCCCCTGTCTGCTTGAGGAATGCATCCGCACTAATCATCCTTCAAAAATTATAGTTTCCTTGATTTATCATATTTTAGAATCTGTCAGTAACTTTATCACTTTCCGCACTATTTGTTTTAAAACGAAAGCGCACTACCTTCGCACGCGTGAACCCAATCTCATATATGTATACAACATAAAAACTAGCTCAAGAGAGCACTCAAGTCCCACAGATCAATACAATTGACGGGGATGCGATTATTTTTTGTTTGAAACAACTCGGTTCGCACGTTAAAAGAACACAACCATGAATAAAAAGGGCTTAGAAGGACCAAAACTCTATTCTTTCAAAGCAGTAGCCACATCTTGGATCTCGACAGGGATATTAGCGGTGGTTATTATTGGTAACGCTTTTGGGTATTGGTATATAACAGACAATATAAAATCTCATATTATAAACCAAACTTTGCCTAGCCAAGGAAACTACCTAACCACTTCATTAGAAAAAGAATTCGGAACCTTTGAGCACTCTTTGTCAAGTTTTGTCTCCAACCCATATTTAGAACGTATTTTAACCAACAGGAAAGACTCTCTTAGACTAGAAAATATACAAATATTCATAAAAGAGTCTGAACAAGGAGTCAATCTGATCTCCAATCGGAAATTGGAAAAAGAGGAATCTTCTGTTTTGGCTAGCATACAACTTTTATTGAATGATACAGTGTATTCTTCTTCAGGACCGAAAAAAGTTGACACTGAAATTTTAAGCTCTTCCAACCTGTTTCTCTCAAAAAATAAAGTGCGACATTCTATTATCATGGATGATAATACTTTGCGCATACTGGAGCGGTTGGATCTAAATACAGGTGAAAAAGCCGTGGTCATCTTCGACATCAAGGGGTATGACTTTGACAAAAACATAGCCACCGCCGCCCATGAAGGTGACTGGATATATTTAATCAACGAAGAAGGCTTACTCTCTTATATGTTCGCCAAGGACCATAGAGGAATCTGGGATATCGATGAATATCGTTACCTTATTTCAAAGCCTTTTACGGAAATGCCTGGTTGCGGGGAATACCATTCTAAACAAAAGAAGGGGCTAAATTATTCGGGCGTTTATTCCATTCAAGGTGATGATCGATACATCTTCTCCAAGGTAATGGAAAACGGCTGGGTTATGGTTATTACCAGTTCCGTTAATGAATCGATTTCGGAGGCGAAAGCCTCGGTTGGGATAGCGGCAGGAATTCAGTTACTTATAGGGCTTATCATCATCGTTATTACCGTAAGTCGCACAAGGACTATGACCGGTAATGTTGCCGCCTTATATAAGTTGGCGGATTATATGGTTCAAGGGGATCCTAATAAATTGAAAGAACTAAATCTGGGATCAAGCGTAAAGGAATTCCACGAAATAAAACTATCGTTTGAAAAGATAGCGGATTCTTTTCTTTCGATGTGCCAGTTCTCTAATGATATTGGTAACGGAAATTACAAAACAGAATACTACTTCCACAAGAATAACGCATTAGGCAACTCTTTGCTCAAGATGAAAGAGTCGTTATTGCAGTACCAAACCCAAGACAAAAACCGCCGATGGATAACGGAGGGAATTGCGGACTTTTCGCATAAACTCCGGAAATACTCCGACAATATTGATAAGCTTAGCGATAATGTTTTACGTGATCTGGTCAAGTATATGGACGCCAACCAAGGGGCATTGTATACTGTATCGGAGATAGAAGATGAGCCAAAACTTATAATGCGTTCATGCTATGCGTTTGGCAGAAAAAAATTCAGAAAATCTACTATTGCGTTTGGCGAAGGTTTGGCAGGACAAGCGTGCCTTGAAAAAGACATAATCCGCATGACCGAAGTTCCCGACGATTACGTCAATATAACATCGGGATTGGGACAAGCCCTGCCGAAAGCAATCCTTATCGTACCTTTAATGATGGACGGCCAAGTATATGGTATAATAGAATTGGCCGGATTCAAAGTATTCGAAGAACACCATATCGAATTCATTAAAAAGCTTTCCGAAGCGATAGCGGGAACTCTTTCTTATTTGGAAGTAAACGAAAAAACAAAGAAGCTTTTAAAGGAAACAGAAGAGCAGGCAAAACAGATGGCCTCCCAAGAAGAGGAAATGCGCCAGAACATGGAAGAACTCTTGGCCACTCAAGAGCAAATGAATCGTATGCAAAAAGAAAACGAGCAAGATTTATTTACTCAAGAAGAAAAGTAATCCCAATACTTTGAGTACGTTTTTATAAAAAGCGGGGAATTCCCCGCTTTATTTTTTAGTCCTTGATTCAGCCTCCAAATGCCTTATAAAATTCTTCGGTTAAAGCCTCTATTTCATCTTTTTTGTATTTTCTCGAAAAGTGAACAGGAACGGCTTCTTTTACACCACATTCTTTCATTATTTTCCCCGAGGCATCGGCGTAGCTATGGTAATTTTTTATAGCAAAATCCTTATCCTCTGTTTTATAACTGACCTTTCGCTCGCCTTTCCTATTGCAATTTTGGAAATTATATGATAAGTGACCGATTTTTGAAAAATGAAAAGGAGAGACGGATTTGAATTATACACGGATTATCTTATTGCCAGTCGAGGGCAAGCCACCTCAACAGGGCTCTCAGCATCTTTGGACAATCAGATTCCCCATGATTATTTCAGCGACCTCCTCAAGCAACCGGACATGGACCAAAAGGCTTTTTGGAAAGAGGTGAAGTCTTTCGCCAGGAGTATTGAGGGCGAAGAGGCGGTTTTGAGTATCGACGATTGCATTGTCCACAAGCCTCATTCCTCGGAAAACGACATCGTAGCTTATCATTTCGACCATACTGTAGGCAAAGCGGTCAAAGGGATCAACTCCCTTAACTTTCTTCTGAGCAATACCGTGGAAGGACAAACGGTTAACTGTCCGGTCGCTTATGAGATCGTCCACAAGACGGTGAAATACATAGACAAGAACGGGAAGGAAAAGCGTAAAAGCGAGAAAACGAAAAATGAGATGGTACTGGAAGTTTTACACCGTCTAAACTTTCTGAACAAACTGGTTTTCAGGTACATTCTTTTCGATACGTGGTTCACCGCCAGCGATACGCTGAAGTATATTCATTACAAGCTCAAGAAGGTTTTCGTTTGCCCGCTGAAGAGCAACAGGAATATAGCAATGAGCGAAAAGGACAAAAACGAGGGCAAATTCATTCACGTTTCGGATGCGCCTATTGAAAGCGGTCAAGTGAAGCGGGTGTGGGTCAAGGGAGTTGATTTTCCTGTCACGCTCGCCAAACAAGTCTTTACAAACAGGGACCGGTCGACCGCGGAACAATGGCTGGTTACCAACGGGGAGAACATGGCTTTCGAGGATATCGTAGCGATCTACCAAAAACGGTGGAAAGTCGAGGAGTTCCATAAGTCGCTCAAGCAAAACACGATGTTAGGCAAGTCTCCCACAAAGATGGAGATTACCCAATTGAACCACATCTTCGCTTCCATGATCGCCTACATAAAACTGGAAAAACTGAAGGTTAAGGAGAAGCTGAATCACTTTGCGATAAAATCAAAATTGTATTTGAAGATGATAAAGGCTGCCATGGAAGAACTTGACGCCTTGCGGTCGGCCTGAAATATATTCATTAAGAATCGCTCTCCCAAATGCAGGGAGAGCGAAAGTTCAGTTATAAAACGATTCGATTAAAACCTTATCGCTACTTGAGAAGAGCGCTTTGATCTTGGAGTGGTTTTCTTCATTCGGAGCGTGGTCCATTTTTATCCCTAGCTTATACCCTCTTTTGATTTCCAAAAGATAAAAAAGCTCTTGGGCTTCGAATGCCTTTTCCCCTATTGTGATTTCTCTGTTCTTTTGATCATTCACAAAAGCTTCCTTTAATTCCCGGATCCAAGGACCGCCCCTGAATTTTCCGTTTTTGAGATTGATATTTACACTGTCGAATTCTTGGAAAAGATAAGCTACGGAAGGTGTTTTGTGATCCAAAATGGTAAAATGGACGGCAAAACGTTCGTTCGAAAATATTTGGCCCAAAGGCAAATCCAGATCAGGAAGCGTAATGGGTTCCCAATTTGGCGGAGCCAGAAGGGTCCTCTTTATTCCAGATTCGGATATTTCCCGTATTTCATATTCAACTGACCCCGCTTCGATCAAATTCCAAGTATAGGCAAGTAATTTGTGAGTAACACGCTCGGTGATATCTTGTGGACCACAAACCACAATCCGTTTTTCAGTCCCTATCTGGTGGCGAATCAACGAATCAAAGTTCACAAAATGGTCAATATGAGCGTGACTTATGAAAATGGCTTCAGCGTCTTGACAATCTTTTACCGTCAGACCCGAAGCATCACCGCATTCGCAGATATAATTTTTACTATGATTATCTAATGTTACCGAGACGCAGATATCTTCGTCTTGTCTACTTTTCAATTCGGCTTTAAACATACATGGAAGTGTTACGATCTTTTGTTTAATAAATCAGATGCGATTATAATCGTCAAAAATGACTGTTAAAAATAGTCAATCCATAGCTGACAATATGAATATGCTATGAACAAAACCATTGAATCTATGCCTAAAGCAGAGAATTGTGATACAATGTGAATTTTCAACGTTCTCTTTTCAACAACAGGCGACTTACAGTGCCATTTTACGTCTCAAGCCTTTATTATAGCGCCTTCTGGCGTATCTTTGCCGAGATAAACCAGACGACGAATTATGATTTCGGTAGACGCCTTAACCGTTGAGTTTAGCGGTTCGACTTTGTTCAGCGACATTTCCTTCGTGGTAAACGAAACGGACAAAATAGCCCTGATGGGTAAAAACGGGGCCGGAAAGTCCACCCTGATGAAGATTATCGCCGGTATTCAGAAACCTACCAAAGGCGGTATCTCGGCTCCCAAAGACGCCGTAATCGCATATTTGCCTCAGCATTTGCTGATGGAAGACGACTGCACCGTAATGGAGGAAGCGTCGAAGGCTTTCGCTTCGGTGTTCGCCATGCGCGACGAGATGGAGGCTTTGAACAAAGAGCTCGAAACTCGTACCGATTATGAATCGGAAAGTTACATGAAGGTGATCGAGCGGGTTTCGGACCTTAGCGAAAAGTATTACGCCCTTGAGGAAGTGAACTACGAGGCCGAAGTGGAAAAGGCTTTGCTCGGGTTGGGTTTTGTGCGCGAAGATTTTCAGAAACCTACCAGCGCTTTCAGTGGCGGATGGCGGATGCGTGTGGAGTTGGCCAAGATTCTACTTCAGAAGCCGGACCTGATCCTGATGGACGAACCGACCAACCACCTCGACATCGATTCGATTCAGTGGTTGGAAGATTTCTTGGTAAATCGTGCTAAGGCCGTAATCGTAATCTCGCACGACCGTGCTTTCGTAGATGCCGTTACCAACCGCACCATCGAGGTTACTATGGGTAAGGCTTACGATTATAAAGTAAACTACTCGCATTATCTGGAACTTCGTAAAGAGCGCCGTGAGCAACAGCAAAAGGCTTATGACGAACAGCAGAAGTTTATAGCCGAGACACAGGCCTTTATCGAAAGGTTCAAAGGGACTTACTCCAAGACCTTGCAGGTGCAGTCAAGGGTTAAAATGCTCGAAAAGCTGGAACTAATAGAAGTGGACGAAATCGATACGTCGGCGTTGAAGTTGCGTTTTCCGCCCGCTCCGCATAGTGGAAAATATCCTGTCAGGGCCGTTGACGTAAGTAAGAGCTACGGAGACCATACCGTATTCAAAAACGCATCCGTGATTATCGAAAAGGGAGAGCGTGTTGCTTTTGTGGGTAAAAACGGCGCAGGTAAATCTACTATGATCAAGGCGATCATGGGCGAGATCGGTTTTGAGGGCGAAATGGAAATTGTACCAAATGCCAGGATCGGCTATTTCGCGCAGAACCAAGCCTCCTTGCTTGACGAGAACCTTACCATATTCCAAACTGTAGACGACGCGGCCAAAGGAGAAATCCGTAACCAGATCAAGAATATTCTCGGCGCGTTCATGTTCGGTGGCGATATTTCCCAGAAAAAAGTCAAGGTGCTTTCCGGCGGGGAAAAAACCCGTTTGGCCATGATCAAACTCCTGCTGGAACCGGCCAATATCCTGATCCTTGACGAACCGACCAACCACCTCGATATGAAGACTAAGGACATCCTGAAGGAAGCCTTGCTCAAATTCGACGGAACATTGATCCTCGTCTCTCACGACCGGGACTTCCTCAGCGGTTTGGCCGACAAGGTATTCGAATTCGGGAACCAACGGATCCTTGAGCATTTCGAAGGCATCGACGATTTCTTGAAACACAAAAAGATGGAGAACCTGAGGGAAATCGAAAAGTAATTTTCCCTGCTAATCCCATCTCAAATAAATTCTAAGGAAGCCTGTTTCGCACAGGCTTCCTTTTTTTGTTCCTTCCTTTTCACCACCGCCTACAACTAGACTAGAATCACAAACACCGAAACAAGAACCCGTACTGGTTAGTTCCAAAGCAAAACATTTATTTTAAAAGATAATATAATATGTTTTCAAGGCTAACCGTACTGCTTCTGGCTTTTTTGGTTTGGGGCGTCACAAGTCTGTCGGCGCAGACCATCACCACCGTGGCGGGCAACGGTACCGGCGGTTTTTCAGGTGACGGCGGACCGGCCACATCGGCCGCAATGCACTCACCGTCGGGATTAGCCATCGATAGCCAAGGGAACATTTACTTCGCCGACCGACAAAACAACCGTATACGCAAAATAGCCACGGACGGAACCATTAGCACATTTGCCGGAGGAGGTTCCGCCTCCCAAGCCCAACAATACGGAGATGGCGGACAGGCCACAGACGCCAGCATACTTCTACCGTTCGAAATCGCTTTTAACAGCGCCGGTGAATTATATATCAGTGACCGAAGTCACGGAACCATCCGAAAAGTGGCGACAGACGGAGTGATCACTTCCGTAGCCGGAATTTACGGGCAATTTGGCTATTCGGGAGACGGAGGCCCAGCCACTTCCGCCGAGATTCATTTTCCTGAAGGCATAACTATTGACGGAGACGGAAACCTGATTATAAGCGACCTGAGTAACCACAGGATCCGGAAAGTGGATGGCAACGGTATTATTAATACCATAGCTGGAACGGGAAGCGTAGGCGGAAACGGAGATGGAGGTCAGGCTACCGCTGCGCAATTGCACTTTCCGATAGGTGTAAAGGTAGATCAGAACGGAGTCATATTTATCACCGATAGCCGGAACCACAGAATACGGACTATCGGAACGGATGGCATAATTCGTACGGTAGCTGGCACTGGTTCCAACGGTTTCTCAGGGGATGGTAATGCGGCAACTTTAGCACAACTCTCCAATCCTCGTGATATAGCCGTGGCTCGTGACGGTACGCTATATATCGCTGACGCAGGGAACTATCGTATCAGAGCCGTAGATCCTAACGGAGGGATAAGCACTATTGCCGGTGATGGGACCGACGCTTTTTCCGGGGATAATGGGTTAGCCGTCAATGCACAAATCAGTGATGTATACTCCCTTGAGCTTGATGCAGAGGGCGATCTTTACATAGCCGACGAAGGCAATGATAGAGTCAGAAAAATAGACTTCGCAAGGCCCGATCTGAGGGTCCGCATTGATAACAATTATATAGATAGCGGCCATCAGATCGATTTTGGAGACGTGGATATTGACGCCCATAACCAAGTGACAGTACACTTGGAGAATAATGGAGATGAAACTCTCACTATCTCCAGTAATGGAAACCACCCTCTTTTATTGTCAGGGGGTAGCCCAGATATGTTCAGGCTTCATCAAGGAACACTTTCCACTGTAATTGCCCCTGGCGGAAGCACATCCTTCCAAGTGGATTTTAGGCCAACAGACCACAGCGAACATCACGCTCACGTAACGATACACAGCGATGATTATTCCCATCCGTCATTCAGGCTAAACCTTCGTGGCCACGGAAGGCGCATCACTCCCACTCTTACATTCAACAACATAAACAAAACCTTCGGCGATTCGCATTTCAACCTACACAGCACTACCAATTCAGACAGCCCCGTAACATACTCCATTCACGGAGGAAACACAAACGCGATTAGTCTTTCGCATTCGCACAACCAAAGGGTGGATATTCACGGAGCTGGAACCGTGACTATACGGGCCAGTGTAGCCCAAACGGATACTTACCACGCTCATCATACAGACGCCGTCTTACATATCGACAAAGCCACTCAGACGATCAGCAACGTCGCCAACCTGACCTTAACTTATTCCACCACCCCTACCCGGCTTACGGGCACGTCAAGTTCCGGCCACCAAGTGCATTATGGGGTTGTGGGTGGCGGTTCGCACTCGGTTACGGTAGGTGGGGAATTCCTACATACACAACATGTCGGAACGACTACCGTAAGGGCCGCGGTTCCCGAATCCGCTAACTTTCACGGCACTCACCAAGACTTTCAGGTAACAGTTCATAGAGCGAATGCTACGATCCAGAACTTCGCCAATTTTGAGGTTACTTACGGTGATAGCGGTCATAACCTTACCGCTACTTCCAACTCCGACAGCCCTGTCACTTACCATATTATAGGAGGGGCGGATGTCATCGCTTTGAACCATCATACGGTACATGCCCAGAAAGCCGGAACCGCCCATTTACTCGCCAGAGTCCATCAAACGAATCGGTATAATCATCATGAGCAGGTAGTGACCGTTACCTCGCATAGGGCTAGCGCCACTATCCATAATTTCCCGGATGTTACCCTTACTTACGGGGGCCCAGCGCATACATTGAACGCCAATACGAATTCTGACGCTCCGATAGTATATGAAATCTTGGAAGGCGGTGATGTAATCTCTCTAGCCAATAATCAGATAACCGCCCTAAAAGACGGAGTGGCTAGAATTAGAGCTTCAGTGGCGCAAACGGACAGGTACACTCACCGTGCCCATACCTCAACGGTTACCGTTAACGGAGCTACAGCAACCATCAGCGGACCAGCGGGTCTGGACTTCACCTACGGCGATCCCGACTACTTTTTGCCTTATACCAGCAACTCGGACACTCCCGTACAATACCAACTTACGGACGGATACACGGGGGTGGAACTGGACGGAGAAACGTTGGAGATTTTGCGTTACGGCAATGCCACATTGCGGGTATTCACACCAGCCACGGATCGTTATCAGGCATCCGAGCTACTGGTGCCTATCAGTGTTCAAAGAGCGCAGGCTACAATCCTAAACTGGACCGATAAGCCACATCTGGTATACGATGACACTCCCTTGCCTCTTGACGCTGGCTCGAACTCTGATACTGGCGTAAAGTATACGATAATCTCGGGCGAAGATATTATAAGCTTAGGCAACCCCTCCTTTACTATGCTGAAGGCCGGACAAGCCGAGGTTCGGGCTTTTGTCCCGCAGACCGACCGCTACACTAGCGCTGGGCTTACGGTTACTTTCACAGTGGCCAAAGCTCCAACTGTATTCGGTAACTGGGATAATTTTGACCTGACTTACGATAACCAACCTCATATCCTGAGCCCGCAAAGCAACTCCGACGCCACACCGGATTTCTCAGTAACCGACGGGGACCAAATTGTCCAAATAACCGGCGACGCACTGACTACCGTTAAAGCTGGCCAGGCTATGGTAAGGGCCTTGTACCCGGAAACAGACAGGTATTTGGCAATGGACAGCACCGTGACGGTAACGGTCAACAAAGCGCCGGCGAGTATATTCTCCTGGGAAAACAGATTGTTGACTTACACTCCCGAATCCATCCAGCTGACAGCCGGCACAACCTCCAACGAACAAGTACAGTACGAAGTGCATCAAGGCTTTAACGTATTAAGTGTAAACGGCGATATTCTTAATACACTTGAAGCCGGCAGTGCCAGAGTAAGGGCTTTCGTCCCTCCTAATGACCGATACTTAGGAGCCGAAAGAATAGCGACTATAGTAGTGGAAAAGGCCGTACCCGAGATCAATGACTTCTCGGATATCATATTAACCTATGGAGATACGGACCAAACGATAAACCCTACCACTAACTCCAACGGAGCGCTTTCCCTCGAACTAGCGGACGGCTCTGATGTGATCAATCTTAACAACAATACCATCGTTACCCTAAAAGCCGGGCAGGCAACGCTTAGGGCTTATACCCTAGAAACCGAACAGTACAAAGAGTATGAGAAGACGATAACTGTTACAGTAAACAGGGCCACCCCGAATATTACTAATTGGAACAATGTCGCTTTGGTTTATAGCCCGCAACCAGTCGAACTGGACGGTATGTCAGATTCGGACGCCAGTCCAGAGTATGAGATAATCGCTGGGCAAGAGTTCGCCGACTTGGAAGGCGATAAGCTGACACCGCTTAAAGCCGGTGCGGTCACGGTACGTTTGAGTTTGGCCGAAACGGACCGCTATGCGGCTATCGATAGCGACGTAGTTTATGATATACGTAAATCGCCGGCACAGATAACGGGGGCGAACGATGTGACGCTACCCTATGGAAAAGACATGGTAGGGCTTAACCTAAATACCGACTCCGACGCCTCTTTTGTCTTTAGTATTGATGGGAATGATGACGTCATACGTATTCTGGATCACTCCATCGAGTTGCTGAACACCGGAACGGTGAACGTAACCGCCAGCCTTGCGGAAACAGATAAGTATCTCGCTGCCAGCGCCACTTTTACGGTGACGGTGATTAAGGCCACGGCCGATTTCGGAAACTTCGGTGACCGCACGATAATCTTCGGCGACCCTATGTTTTCCATTGCGCTTCAGACCGACTATGATGGAGCCATTGATTACCAGTTGGTTTCCGGCGAGTCGGTTACGCTTCAGGGTTCTACCGTTATGGCGCTCACCTCCGGCCAAAGCGTGATAAGGGCCAGCGGACAAGGCACTCGTAATTATGAGCCGTTCAGCAAGACGGCCACCATTACCGTAGAGCGGGCCGATCCGTCTATCATGGATTTCAACGACCAAACTCGTAGCCTAAACGACGGAGGCTTTACGCTTATGGCTCATTCCAACTCTGACGGGGCCATAACTTATGAAATTGTAAGCGGAGACGGCAACGGAAGCCTAGAAGGAAATCAGGTGACCGTAACCGGTACGGGCGTCTTTTATATAAAAGCGTCAGTAGCCGAGACGGGCCGATTTAATTCGGGATTTAAGATAGCGGGCTTTACGATTATGCCCGAATTACTTACCGTCGGGAATGTGGAACCGGCTTTGAGTGTGTTCCCTGTCCCGTCTTCCGACGGATACGTGAACGTTTCGGCCCGAAACAATATAGAGATGCTACGGGTAGTTGACCTTGGCGGGCGGGTAGTATATGAGGCCGTATATGCCCAGCACCAAAAGAAAGAAGCCGAGCTGGAACTGCGCAAGGGCGTATACACCTTGTTGGTCTGGACCAAAGACGGGCGAAATGCCCGCAAGGTAATAGTCAAATGAGTGCTACACCCTAAGAATAAACTCTGTGAATATACCTGATAATACCAGAGTGCTCTGAGAAAACCGCCCCCTTACCGATACAAACAATACGACAAAAGATAAAGCGATGATCCACTTCGAGAAAACAGGAACCGACAACGTATACGCCTTCACTATTGACGGCAAAATAGATAAGGAAAGCCTGCGGGTATTCTACGAAGTATTGGAGAAGAAAAAGCAGGAAGGCCAAAGGATAAAGTTGCTTGGAGAAGTCAAGGATATGGCTGGCTTTGACGATCTGGAAACTTTCGGGCTGTTGATGAAAACAAAGCTTAAGGCCCTGGATATGATCGAGCGTTACGCTATAGTGTCGGATCTGCCGTGGATTGACACAGCGGTGCCGATAGGTGACTTTCTGGCTCAGGGAATGAGTATCAAAAAATTTGCTTCGACGGAGCGTGGGGAAGCGCTGGAGTGGCTAAGGGAAAAACCCGCCGAGACGCTTTCCAGCATTGACCTGACTCATTTGATGGGTACGCGGATTTACACCTGCCGGCTATACGGAACCCTTACTAAAGATAAGATCACCGAACTGCAAAAGCTATTGAAAGATACGGCTAAAGGCGAAAAGATCAGCTTGCTGTGTGTAATCGAGCATTTCAAAGGAGTGGATAGCCTTACCTCTCTCATCAAAGGTTTCCAGACAGACTTGATGTCCGTGGGCCGAATAGATAAATGCGCCCTGCTAACCGACGCCCAATGGTTAGCCAAATTCGCCCCCGTGTACGGGCACCTGTTGCCGGGATTGGCGGTCAGAGCGTTTCACCTTGATGAAGAGGAAGTGGCGAAAGGTTGGTTAATGGAATAAGGGGATAATAGTTTTAAGATATAATGAAAGCAGAAAACTGGTACGATCAGGACACTTTGTACCAGTTTATTCATTTTCATCAAGCTTGTCAAATCCCGCCTTTTCTCTACACTGAGCAACTATCCTGAGTAGATGATTTTTAATCTGTTCAATATAGCCGCAGTTAAAGGTCATATGCGTAATCGCTTCCAAGTAAGGTTGGGCGAATGAAATTCCTTCCAGATCCTTGGCTTTAGCCTGGACGAACTCCCTGATTATCGCATAGGTTTCTGCTTTGTCGGGTTGAGGGGTTGAGTGAACATCAACATTGGAAGCAAAATGGGCTTTGGATTCCCTTAACAGTGTTTCCATAGCTGTTTTAGCTTCTTCAAAAACTTCATCGTCTGGTATCGCAGCTTTCAACAGCTTAAAGTCTTTAAATTCCTGTTCCACTACACCAAGGTACTTTGGCATATATTCAGGATCATTGGGTTCATTGACAGGGTAATATTTCGCAAACACCTCCCCCCGCTTCTCCTCCTCAGACCAAAACCTCTTTAGATGACGACGTAAACCTGTGGGAGCCTTACTCTGCCCTACCCATGTTTTCAAGGACTCGCTATCTCCCACATCAAGCCAGTCCTCTTCAGCAGCTATTGGGATTGCGGGAGGCATCTTTCCTAACGCTACTCCTTCCTCCTCCTTCTGCTGTTGTGGCTTACGCCTTCTCCGTTTCAGTCTCTCCAACATACCTACCCCTTCCCCCAGCGACATCTAAAAGGCGGAATCGGCTATATAACTTTGGCTATATGGGGATGTTCATTATTCCAAGTGAGGCCATATTATAACTATTTACGCATTTTTATACATCAATAACCGTCACTGTTACCCCTCTACGCTCTATGATAAGGCACTAAAGATTTAAAGCTGAATTATAATTAAAAAGTCTTTCACTTGGTACGGGACAAAAAAACTTCGCATTAACATGCGGGAAGTATCCATTATTACAATACAGGCACGATAAATATTACCGTGCCTGTACATAAACCATCAACAAATTTGTTCGATGAGGAAAGGGTAAAGCTGTCCAAACCTAGCCCTGACCCACTTTTTAAATTCCTCTTGCTCCATATCATTCAGCCAGTTTAAAGACTTCATCAATTCTTTCTCAAACAGAAGAGCGTCATCGCTCACCGCTTTTAAAACAACTTTCTGATGTTCTAACATGACTCTTTATTTCAGTTTTACTGTCTGTATTATATTAAACCATCATTTACGTTACCAAGAAAAAGGCAATTTATAGCCCCATCCGCTACACAATTTCAATTAGGCGAGTCGGCTTTGGCTTGGCTTCTTCCCGCTTCGGCAAAACCACTTCCAATACTCCGCTATTGTATGTGGCGCTAATATCGTCTTCTTTGACCGAAGTCGGTAAGGTGAACGATCTGGAAAAGGATTGATAGCTGTACTCTGACCTCAAAACTGTCTCGCCTTCGCGTTGCTCATCTTTATCGGACGTTTCGCAGGAGATCGTTAGAAGGTTGTTGTTCAACTCCACATTGAAGTTTTCTCTCTCTAAACCAGGCGCGGCCATCGAGACCAAAAAACGGTCGGAATCTTCTTTTACATTTACCGCAGGAACAGTGGTATTGGCACGGGAATGATTCCTGTTCGACCAATTAAACAACTCGTTGTCTAAGAAACGATCCACCAAGTCCGAGTAAGGGTTTGCTATTCTAACTAGTGTCATGATGAATAATTTTATTGGTTAAACAAAAGTTTCATCTTGTGTATTGCAAACAGAAAACCAAAGTTCAATTTCTGTAAAATTGTCACAATCAAGCCTTTGCCATTATCCTAACACAGAAAAATTGTCACTTTGTAGAGTCAGAATGTCATTATAAAGCTTAGAATTCAAAGTATGTCGGTCAATCTTCTTTTATGAAGATCATTTTACCAGATATAGGATCTCAATCTTTCAAACCTGAAACCACCGATATATATTGAATTAGCCTTCACCACTTTTAAAACAACGTTTAGCGGGCTCCACTCATAATACCCTAGTCATGCACTACCCGATACTCTCGTATAGGGGTGTCTTATACTAGGGTATAAGGGTATAGCCATACGAGAGTATAACATACCTTGAGACGAGCGTATAAGGTACCCCAAGACTAGGGTATAGCGGCCTACTTACACTACCGTATCAGTATACAGTTATACGGTAGTGTGGGTAAGTCGCTATACTACCGTATAGTTTTTTGATAGCAACAAATTAAAAAGACCCGCTTTTCGGCGGGCCTTACATCAAAACGGAGTGTGTACTGCATCAAGAAACCGTCAGGTCATGCTCATAGCGTGCTTTGCGGATATTCTTGTTACTGGCAGGTAATGTCCGGACTTCCAACGCATACTTACCCGCTGGCAATTCAGGCAGTAACGCCATCAAACGTTGAGGCCTGTTTTCGAGGTAGCGTAAGACCGTGAATTCGTGGCCGTCTTCAGACAAAAGGTACAGCCCGCATTCGGGATTTTCCGCATCCACCTTCAGGCGGTTGCCTTTTACGGTTATTATTCCTGATGAATTGATCGTATCATCAGACACACCGGTATTGCCGTTTTCCACAGTTTTGATACGTGCGTCGGTACTTTGGCTTTCTGTCTTGATCATCGAGATTTTCTGTAGAACTTCTTTGACTTCGTTCGGAGGTTGCATACGAAGTTTAAGTGTGTGGCGCTCTGGATCGAAGGTGTCATCTTCGCCCTCAAATACCCCTGAGATGGAATAAGATACATTAACCAAAGGCAAGCGTACTCCTTCGCCTTGGCTGATGAGGTCTTTGACTACTTCATGGTACTCGTTAAGTACGGCCAGAATATCAGTACGGGTGGTAGTGGAACCACGTTTTACCATCTCGGACACTACAGAATCCAGATCATGTGACTTGGCTATGTCTACTTGAGCGATCTGGTCGTTGGGGTTTTCGGCTGTAAGTTTGTTTTCCCTTAGATAATATTTTAAGCTCATGATTAATTGGGTTTAGGTGTTTGTTAGTATGATTTTGTATTGTATCCGATATTAATTTAAGGGAAGGATCATTAGGTTTCCGGGCAGAAACAGGGACAATCTTACGTGTTGGACTAAGCTTTGGGCAACAAAAAAACCCGGCAATTTGCCGGGTTAAGGATTACGGAACCAAGGCCCCATGGCCTTGACTTATATAGACTTATTTCTTAGAGTAGAAGATAGTCGGGTTGATATTGATCATCAGCCAAGCCCAGTTTTGGGTCTCGTCAGCGTCACCGCCTTTGAGTACTTCCATTGAGTCAGAAGCGAACATCTGCGAGTAACCACCCACGATTTTGATGTCTTTAGAAAGCGTGTAAGCGAATGTCAAGTCCACTTCAGAACCGAGACCGGCGTCTTGCTTAACGTTTTCAGTATTGTACAAGTCAGCGCTAGAAGCGAAGTAGTGGTAAGTAAGCTTAGTGCTAAGCTTCTCGTTCACTTTAAACGTTGGTCCGAAGTAGATGTCCTGAAGACCCACGCTTCCAACATGGTTGCCTACGTAGAAGTAGTCCATAAAACCGTTGAACTTGTGGTTTGTACCGAAGATCGGAGTGAAGCTTTTGAAGTCGTCCGACTCGGCGCCTCCTTTGTTTGAGTCCATTCCAGAGAGGTGCTCAAAACCACCGTGCAATCCGAATACGTCAGACACCTTGTAGTCGGCGCGAAGGGCGAACTGGTTGGCGCTTACATCATGGACATTATTGCCTCTCATGATCTCACCGGTCTGCAAATATGCCGACGCCGCCAATTTAAGATCGCCTACGGCGTACTTACCGTTCAGACCAAAAGTCTGCATGTACTTAGTGCTAGGCTCGTTAGCTGGATTAGTAGGGTCATCAGTCTTTTTGCCGACGTTCAATAACAAAGCGGTCAGGTTCAGGTCACCGAGGTCTTTCGAGAACCAAGCCATGTGCAGATCCTTGTAATCGTTAAACATTGGATCGGAAGTGTCGTTGTAGGCACCGCCCAAGTGCATCTGGAAGCCTTCAGCCTTGTATTTGAACAACAAGGCATCGTGCCAACGGCCCTGCTGCGCCCAATCGAGCCCGCCGAGTACACGCTGATCATCATACGAAAGCGCTTGGCGACCAATCTTAAAGGCAAATTTGTCGTTGAACGCATATTCCGCCCAAGCCTGCGCAATCGAAGTCTTAGCGCCATCGCCTTTTACGGCCGTCTTGGTATCGCCCCACATACGGACATCCTGCAAAGAGATACCGATCTTGAGGTTTTCGTTCGTGAAGTTGAAGTTAAGACGAGTACGTTGCGAAACGCCGAAAACGCCTTCCACATCCTTCGCCTGAAGTCCTTTAACGCCGTTGCCAAATTCCGCACGCGGACGGATTTGCGCGTCAATCTTAATCTCCTGCGCTTTGGTCTCACTGGCGAGTCCAAGGCCCAAGAAGGCTAAAAAGAGAAGTGATATACGTTTTTTCATATCCGTTAGACAGTTAGTATTCTTTTCGAAAAATGGTAGGCAGACGATCACGCCCGTTTATTAATATCGCCCCTACCACAGTGCTAAATTATTGCGTATAAGTGTGCACGCTCGTTTGTGCCGAAGGCATATAGTTAACCCCGAACCAGCAAGCCAAAAGTACTACGAAAGCCAAGGCCAATGTCCACATAGCGGCAGTCTCCTTTTTCGGGTGATGACTGCGGTAATGGATATAGCTAAGGTAGGCGATCCAAGTAAGGAAGGCCCAAGTCTCTTTCGGGTCCCAAGTCCAGTAATGGCCCCAAGCCTCTTTTGCCCAAAGTGCTCCGAAAAGCAAGCCCAAAGTCAAGAAGGCGAAGCCGATATACACGAGGTTGTCGGCCATAGGCAACAACTCGAGGCTCTTTCCACGCTTCCACAAACCGCGGACCGCCACTATGGAAGAGGCGCCCAACATAGCGTAAGCGAAGATGTAAACGATAACGTGCGGCACAAACCACGGGCTCCGCAAAGCGGGCATCAGGGTTTTGTTGTGTGTCTCCGGATTCAGGAAGTTAATGCCAAGGAACATGATAGCAAGTCCGAGGCTATAAGCCAGAATCCAGTCATATTTCCAGCGTCGGTATGTTCCCCAGCCGATTATGGGCAGGAAGAACGCGTACCAAAGCCGGGTTTCGCCGAGCGTCCGTAATGGAGGACGGTCGAGGTTAATCCAGAATCCAGCGATAAAGACAGTCATCAGGACTATTCCAGCCAAAATGAAGCCCTCACCGGCCAGTTTTCGCTTGGAATGATTCGCCGAAGCGTAGACCAGTCCTAATCCGGCAAGCCAAAGGAGTGATGATATGCCGGCGAAGTACGGAAAGGTTTCCCAAGTCATCATAATGTCAGTTTTTGGTTATGGGTAATACTTTATGGTATTAGGCATCTGGTATTCAACAGGCAATGTGTGCCTGTCACCGAATACTTAATACTAGCGACTAAGCGGCCTCTTTTTCCAAAGGCTTATCTACGGCTTTCTTGACAGCGTTTCCTACTTTCTCCCCGATTCCTTTTCCTACCCAAAGGATATACAAGGATCCGAAGATCATCATAAACACTCCGAAATACACAACGGGCAACCAAGGGTCGCGCACCAGTTCGACTACACTGAGATTGGACCATTTGCCCATCTGAGAATTGTAGCTAAGCTGGTAGAGTTTCCATCCGTCTATAGCGTAAGGGCTGTTCACCTCTACGGTAGCTTCGGTCTCTTTTCCGTCGGGGGTCATTATCTTGAGCTCGGAACTGAATTTCTTCGGCTCCGGAGCGGTCATTACCACCGAGTATTCATCACTGAGTGTCATGGCCTCGGGCATCATCATGAAACTCCCGCAGGAGATCCAAGCCTCACTTGCCTTGCCGTCTGGTCCGGTAATGCTCACTAGAGCTGCCGGTCCGGCTCCCACTTCATTTACCCTTTCGTAACGGTCGCCTACACGTTTGGCCGAAGGCAGATACTTGAGCACCTTCACGGTGTTGTCCAGCAATTTTCCTTCGATTCCCTCGTGTTCGATCAACACCATATGCGGAGCCCCACTTGGACGAAGTTTTCCGTCCTTGTTGTCCACAATGGCCACTTTGGGGCGGTACTGCTCGATGTTGAAATCCTCAAGCTTGAGGGCCAACGGCATTTCGTACATATTCCCCTCAATGTCCGTGGCTCTCCATTCGGGTTTCCCCTCATAAAGGTCCATGGTAAGCCTGATCAGATCGCCACTGCCGAGCATGGCCGCCAGCAATGTGATCCACAAACCGAGGTGGTTAAGAAGGTATCCGAAGTTGTTCTTGCGAACGGGGTAAATTCTTTTGAGAGAGGCAAAGCCAAGGGTCAGCATAAAAAAGCCCATGGCGAAGAGAAACGGCCAGGAAGTCGTCATCTGGTTTAGTCCGAAACGGGCTACCAGTCCTCCTTCTTCGGCGGGAACGCCTTGGGGCAAAATGCCCAAAATCACTACCAATATGCCCATAAGAGCCGTGGACGTGATGGCGGCGGGAACGCCTGAAAGCCATTTGATAATCGGGTTTTTGCGCCACCTGAAATATACCAGCGCCACGAATGCCGTAAATCCAAGTCCTACAAAGAGGTTGGTTGGCCAGCGCAAAGCGAAATCAGTCGAAGTATTCGCGGAAATCCCCTCCAGCATAAAGCCGGTGACCAAGAGGCCAAAGGACACTACAAAGCCTTCACGGTAGGCCCATGGGAAGGACCATAACGGGCGACGTTGCTTAGTTGCGGTACCCATAGTTAGTTTTGGTTGATTGTTGATGGTTTGGGAACAAAGAGAGCGGGATCGCGTCCCGCTCTCCGAATATTACCGCCAGACGGAAATCTGTCTGACAGTGAGGTTTATTTTTCAGTCACTTAATTAACGTCGTAAAAGCGATTAGATTTTCTCAGTATCGTGCTCGAAGTGAGGAATCTGGTCACCACCTTCTACACGTGGCTGGAGCTTGCTGTGACGCTCTTCGGCTTTCTTGATCCATTCAGGTACCAAAGTCTTGAGGAAACGGTCTTTTGTCTCTCTCATTTTGTCAGGATCAAGTCCGATAGCGCGCTGCGCTTTCTCTTTAGTAGAGATGTCCGGAATCTCAACCTCGCCGATGAAACCTTTGGTAGCCAAGAGGCGAGCCAGCAACATACGGGCTTCCTGAGCCTTGTCAAGTGAGGATCCCAATACGCGAGTCATCTCAACAGGAGCGTGAGCAGACGCACCGTGCGAAGCTACAGCGTAATCCCATCTCCACTGAGCGTGACGGATCAACTTCAGAATCGGCTTCATTTCCGCTTCAGTAGCTCCGAGTTCCCAAGCTTTACCAGCTTCGTAGTGAGCTTTAACGATCAACGGCTCTACGCGCATCTTAAGATCGTCTACACGGTCTTGGTTAGCGTAAACATTAGACTTGAGTTCCTCAGCATCTTCACGGTGACAAACCTGGCAAGACTTGTCGATCTTAGCCAATGGGCTGTTGATCTGGTGGTCAGTGAATTTAACTCCGCCTTCAGAAGTGTAAGGCATGTGGCAGTCGGCGCAAGAAACACCGCGCTGTCCGTGGATACCCATCTTGTAGATTTCGTAACCTGGGTGTTGCGCTTTCAACATCGGAGCACGGCTGATTTTGTGAGTCCAGTCTTTGAATTCGAGGTTGTCGTAGTAACGCTCCATGTCCTCAACGGTCTGGCCTTCTTTCCATGGGAAAGTCAAGTACTTTCCTTTGCTCTTGTCGCTACCGTCGAAGTAGTACTCTACGTGACACTGGGCGCAAACCAAAGAACGCATCTCCTGATTCGTCGCTTTGTTGATGTCTTTACCCATTGCCTTCATACCTTCGATCAAAGCAGGACGGCTGATGCGGAGGTCCATAGTCTTAGAGTCGTGGCAGTCACCGCAACCGATAGGGTTAACTACTTCAGAACCTTTGCTGGCCCACTTTCCTTTGTAGAATTCGGCTACGCCCTTCTCGTTCATCAAACGAGGAACGTCCGGAGACTTACAAGTCCAGCAAGTGCTAGGCATCGGTCCGTCATTAGGTCCCGTAGGGGCACCCGTACGCTGAATTTCCTGAAGGTCGGTGATTGCGTAGTAGTGACCACGTGGTGTGTTATATTCCTTAGAGAAGCCATAACCCGCCCACAGAATCACAAGGTTAGGGTTCTTTTCGAGCATGTCCTCACGGGCGCTGCTCATGTGCTTACTCTTAAAGGTTGTGTCTTCAGTGGCTTTCCAAGACTCGTATTCACGAGGGTAAGCCTTTCCCCAAACGCTGTTACGCGGGTCAAACTGATCGATTTCACGGTTTGGCGCATAAGCCACAGTGGCCTCAGCACGGCGTTCGGTTACTTCCGACGCGAAAAGACCGAGAACGAAAACGATTCCCATCGTCCCCAGAAAAAGTACCCAGCCAAGCCAAGGTTTCTCTTTTATTTTGTCGCTAATACTGCTCATAGTAGGCTATAATATAATGTTGTAGATATCTTCCTCTTTCTGTTGTTTAGGCTTATTTCCCTTCGTCGTCCATTGCGTCTTTCAGCCATTCCGGTACCGGAGATTCCGGTAGCGGCGCCCGGGCAAACGGAGTAGACGATTGGCTATTCACCCTTCCGTGGGGCACCTCGCGGTGACAATCCCAGCAGAGTTTGCCTTCTCCGTGTTTCTTCTCAGGGACGTTGATCTTCAAAGTCCCGACTGGCTCGTTCAGCCTTTCGTGGCAACGCTTGCAGTTGTTCTGTACCACTTCCTGACCAGCCTCGTGGATGCGGATCACTTGCGGCTCCATCCTCAAGGTGAACATCGTCGCATGCCTCAGGCCGTCTTTGGCCTTGAAGTAATACTTGTTGGCGACGTTGTCGTGAGGTACGTGACAATCGTTACACGTAGCGTTTTCCCTGTGCGAACTGTGTTTCCAAGTGGAGTACTGCGGCGTCATGATATGACAGTTGACGCAGGCCTTCGGATCGTCCGATAGGTAAGCCACCGCATTGGAAATGTACAGGACGTAGCCACCCAACCCAGCGAATATCCCGAGCAGAACAAGCACAGGTAATTGCCAGCGTTTGGGCGGTAGGATTTTCCTAATAATCTTCCTCATAGAAAAAGTCATTTATTTGTCCCGAAATCTGTGACCGAACCCTCAATTTTCGGCCATTTTGGTATTTTCTGATCGTTTTAAGAACGATGAAACCTTGTATTTCTTGAAGGTAACACCTCCGCAAAACCGTGATTTATGATTTCAGTCACACAAAACGCAAAAACCAGCTAAATCAGTTGTCTTGCTTTCTTTAGGCAGGCAAGTTGCCGAGATGTCGCAGCTTTTTACGAAACCACTATCAATCACCTACATGACAATTGTCATCTTTTGAAGATTCCCTAAAAAACACCCCTCTTTTTGACAATCCTCGCAACCAATGTTCATATTGGCACATAAGTCTCCAATACTTTCAATCGCTGTAGGGAGGCGAATCATTATTTTTTTAGGCACATATGCGTAAAGTTCAATATCGACAACGTTGCCGTAAGCCTGAAGACCTCACCAAGACCCTTATGATACAATTATGACCATTATAGAGCCTGTCAGCGGAAAAATGAACAATATTATGGAACATTAAGCCTAATCTTCATTTGTTATAGGATTCCGAACGTCATTCCAGTCCTATATAATCCAGAATATCGATATTGTCTCAAATCATAAGACAGCCTCTTTTTAATCATAATTTCGGAGATGAATTGTATAACAAAACACAGATCTGAAAGTATGTGTAACTTTTTGGAGATCAACGCAAGAGATCCACAACCGAGGCTTTTCATCGACTTTTTAAAGACTAAATAAAGGTCATGTCCAAGAAAAAAAGGAATAGGGAAATAGTGGCCGTTCCGCTAAGTCCGCAAGTGTTGGCAGGGCAAGGATTACTCGCTCCCCTGCCAGCGATTCGGAAGGAGGGAGGAAATGCTTGGGAAGCCACTTTCACAGAATGGAGTTGTCATGGATACAAGTTTTTCGGAAACAAAAATGCCGGAGCGATATCCATTAAACGATATAGTACTAAGGATGGAAAATTCCGATTTGAATCGAAAAGGGAAATCCATAATGTCGGAGGCCTTCGGACACGGATAAATATCGACGCCGAATGCGAAGACGGGCTTCTCCCCCAACCTGTAAAATGGAGCTATGACCATAAAGTAACAGGCCCCGATGGCGTGGCGGATCCGCTACTGAGCCTTGGAAAGCGATACGAAGTGCGTTCCGGGAAAATTCGTTCGCAAAGTGTGATTGGAAAGCAACGTCAGCGTCTGTCCAGTCAGGCTTGTGATGAATTGCTGTTGTTTGACGCTGTAAGAAGGTTGCCGAAAACCGATACTCAACATAGGTTTGATCTGCTGGAATCATTCTCAAACCTTAAAACTGGCCATAGTTTCGGTTTTGATTCCAACCGGAAATACACTTTGGCGGACGGCCGAGAGCTTGAATGCTTTGTAGGTCAAGGCCCCGGCACCCTGCCTTACGAGTATTGGACGCATGATGGCGATCCGCTGTTTTACATTTCGTTCCTCAGGGTACTGGTACGCGACGACGACGCTTTTTCGAAAATCGGCAAGGCTTTTAAATTCCCAAAGACTTCGTAACGATGAACAGAAGAGACTTTCTAAAGATATCAGCGGCCGGTTCGGCTGCTTTGGGCACAAGCCCGCTAATAGGCGCTCCTTCTATAGGGAAAAAGAGCAAGCCAAATATCTTGTACATATTTACTGACCAGCAACATATCAATACGATTTCGGCATTTGGAAACAGGTGGCTGAATACGCCTTCACTGGACTTTTTGGCATCAAAATCCACGAGTTTCGAAGAGTCGTATTGTTCCAATCCAGTATGCGGTCCTTGTCGCGGGTCGATATTTACGGGACGTACGCCAAGCTCGGCGGGCGTTTACCGCAACGGCGCCGGAATTCACAAATCGGTTCCGAATATGGGCCAATGGTTCCGGCAGGAGTCGGACTACGAGACTTTCTATATAGGCAAGTGGCATTTGCCTGGTTATTACACCGACAAGATTCCGGGCTTTAAAACCCTGAATACCGGCTGGGGCGGACAAGGAACCATCTCGGACACGGCCAAATCCATGGCGGCCGAGGCGTTTCTGAACAATTATTCGGGAAAAAAGCCCTTCCTCCTTCCCGTGTCGTTTATGCAGCCCCATGATGTTTGCGAATGGCTGAGAATCAATATGAAAGCGCATAGCGAATTGCCGTATACAGTGCCTGAGGATCAACTTCCGGAACTTCCCGAAAACTTCAAAGCCAATATTGGCGAACCCGAACTGTTGAAAAACCGGCGAAGCAAAAACGAGCCGGCCCAAGGCGGTTGGAGCGAAAGGCATTGGCGATATTACCTATGGAGTTATTACCGGCAGGTGGAAATGGTGGATGCCGAAATCGGGCGGATTCTCAACGCTTTATACACTTCCGACAGGTGGAAAGACACGCTGGTAATCTTCAATTCGGATCACGGCGAAGGGCTGGCGCATCATGCGACGGTAAGAAAAAGCACACCTTATGACGAGACATGCAAGATTCCGTTTATGGCCAGCCTCCCCGGCGAAATTCCCGAAGGGAAAGTCAACTCCACCGACTTGGTTTCGTGTCTGGACCTAATGCCTACGCTTTGCGACTTCGCCGGAATCAAGTCTCCCGAGAAGCTTGACGGAGCCAATCTAAGACCTCTTTTGCAAGGAAAAGCGGCGCCGGAACGGGAATTCGTCCCAATCGAAATTGAAGATAATCTGGGGCATGTGATCCGGACCAAGGATTTTAAATACGTCGCTTATAAAGCCGACAGAAACGAGATGCTTTTCGATATGCGAAACGATCCCGGCGAAAAGAAAAACCTAATCTCAGACAGCCGTTATGGAGCCGATATAAGCGCGTTGCGTAAGCTTCACGGACAATGGTTGCGCGACCGTGAGCTGGCGCCAAATGTGCCGGAGGCAAACCGATGGAACGTTAAATAACGGAACTTTTACCAAACCATTTTTAGGGAATGAAAAGAAGGAATTTTATAAAAAACAGCGCTTTGGCCGCCGCCGGAGTCAGTTGCTTACCGAAGTTGGCGCACAGTGCCAGGCGTAAGAAGCCGAATGTCCTTATCATCCACACGGACCAACAGAGCACGTGGACACTTGGGGCTTACGGAGGAAAAGTGGTCCCTACTCCGTATATAGATTCATTGGCCGAGGAAGGTGCCCGGCTTGATAATTTTTTTACGAATTCGGCCGTATGTACCGCCTCACGCGGATGTTTTATCAGTGGCATGTATCCGCACACCAATGGCGCGTACAAAAACGACGAACCTTTAAGGCAAGACATCGAGACATTCGCCCATGTGTTCAAGAAAAACGGTTACGAAACCGGCTACGTGGGCAAATGGCATTTGGACGGGGAACCAAAGCCGGGGTTTGTTCCCAAAGAAAGGTCAGTAGGCTTCGACGATTGCAAATATATGATGAACCGCGGGCACTGGAAGAAAATGGAAGACAAGGCCGACGGTTCCGTCAAGGTTTATCCATATAAGGTGATCGGTGATAAAAAGACGTATACAACGGATTTTGTAACTGAGAAAACGCTTGATTTTATAAAGAAAGACCGTGGTGATAAGCCGTTTATGATGATGCTTTCCATTCCGGATCCGCACGGGCCTTTGTCCGTCCGTGAGCCGTACGCGTCAATGTATAAGCCTAAAGACATGGAACTTCCGAGGACTTTTAACGCTCCGCCTCCGCATTGGATCGATAAAAGCCATCGCTATGGAAAGGACCAAAAAAATCGAGTGAAAAGGCTCAAGTACGAGAAAGCCCAATACTATGGGATGGTAAAGTGTATAGATGATAATGTTGGAAAGATCATCCGAACGCTAAAAGCCAAAGGAATTTACGATAACACTATCTTGGTATTCACGGCCGACCATGGTGAATATATGGGCGAGCACGGTGGCTTGTACGGCAAAAATATGTTTTATGAGACCGCTTACCGAGTTCCTTTTTTAGTTCGTTGGCCTAAGGGAGTAAAACCGGGCACCGTTATCAAACAGCACGTCACGACTGTTGATTTCAAAGCCACCATTGCGGGACTTGCCGGCTTAAACACCAACGGAAACGAGCAAGGGCTTGACGCTTCACGAATGTTGGAAGGGAGAAAGGCAAGCAGGAAAATGGAAAACCGGGCGTATTTCCATCACTCGCACGAAGCCTTTGCCGGCGCCTACGACGATGATTTTTCAGTAGGCTTCTTCCCTGACGGCAACCATCTGCTTTTCGACCGAAAAAGCGATCCGGACCAGATAAACAACTTGGCGAAACACCCGAAATATGCCGGTACGCTCCAAGATCTGTACGGGAAAGTACTCGCCAACAGTCAAAAGATGAATCAGCCATCTGTAAAGTGGCTTACGAAGCTGGACCTAAACAAAGCGAGTCGCGGCTAAACGACCGAAAATCCCCAGCCAATACAGTTGGGGATTTTCTATAATAAGATACGAATGATCAGCCTGTTTTTCCGAGTCCTCTGCCGGTTCTTAGCGCTCTGGTATCGGGAATCAATACTCTTACTTTCGACATCAGCAAATACATCTCCCTCCCTATTTCCCTTATGCATTTATCATACATAATATCCTCTAGCGGAGTGTCGTCATACCGTTGCGGATCCTCGTATTTAAGCAACGAACGATGATCTGTTCCTATGCCGGCCGGGCAAGCCTTATTAGCTTCCTGACAAGTGATAATGGCATAGAAATCCTGCTTGGGATTCGAAGGGTCGTCATAAAGTTTGGAGTATAGCTTGATAGGCGGATAATCCGGAGCGAAAGTCACCAAATACGCCGGTCCTTTGGAACATGTGATTGGGTCCACCTCAAACCCCGCCCTCCTCAATCCGCTGATTACACGGACATTGGGCACTGTGATCACGGTTCCTCCTGAGAAGGTTCGAATCCTTTTTTCGTCAAATCCGAAATGTACGGCTAAGGCCCCCGCCCATACTTGCGCTATATGGCTTCGTCTGGAATTATGGGTACAGATAAAGCTCAGGTTAACGAAATCCCTGATTCTCAAAGTAGACTTAATGCTCTCGGCCAAACGTTCGATCTCCGAGACGCGGTTTGCGGGTACGGCGGCCAACTCCAAGGCCACTTCCGCTATGTATTTGTCCAGTTTGCTAAGTAATTTCATGCGCTAGCGTTGTTTGAGCTGTTTAGGGTAATAACATATCTAAAGCTCAATTTTGCTGCAAACGTCAGTTACGCTTAGATTATTTTTTGGTGAAGCGGGAAAAGTCAGTAGTGAATTAGTATCAGGTCTTAGGTATTTAGTATTAGGTACGATGCTGATGTATTTATATAATATCGCAAAAAAATTAGCCCGACTGGACGCTTCCTGCCGGGCTAATGGATTTCTAGTCGAAATTGATTGGCTTTGACTAAATAATCGGTGTTGCTTTATAAACGTTATGCTCTTCCAAAGGCTTGATTCGCCCTTCCATTTCAATACTGTGACCCCAATTGCCACTAATCCTCACCCTAACATTTTCACTCGTAACCGCCGTAACCGAAACCGAATAAGTACCTATTGGCGACATTACCTGAGTACGGGCGTACATGCTTTTCTTACGGGTTTTCGCTTTATAGTTCTTAGCCTTACCGTCTACGGTTATCCCACCAATGCCATTATAGCCCAAATGGCCAACCTCAGTCCCGATTTGGAAAGTCACGTCCTCACCGTGGATGGCGAAAAAATTAGTTCCCGGGTTAACGGGCAATGTGCCACCATAACGACCGTAAAGCATATCGCATTCAACAATGAAACTACCCGAATCCAACAGGCTTTTCGCCAACTTGATCTGAGCCTCCTGTTCCAGCTTACGCTTTTCTTGGGCTTTTTTCCATTTGAGTTTTTTAATCTCCCTTTTAGAAAGCCCTTCCGTATTCAGAGTATCCAAGCTCTGAGCCGAAGCCCAACTACCCGTCAATACCAACACACATATAATGAATATCCTTTTCATGGGAAGAGTATTTTAATGATAAATCCCCGGGCCTCAAAGGCGTCAGGTTGATTCAAAGACACCTTCATATATGTGAAACGTTGAAATAGAGGCTGAATTATACCTAATAATTTGACCTAAATGAAAAAAGCCACCCATGTAGGCGGCTCTTCACTATAGCAAGAGAATATATGTGTGTTAGGCCAAAATTTCTGTTCCCGAAGGTTCCAACAAGTCGTTAGACGAACGGATAACAACCCTTGAAACCCCTTTTTCCAAAGCTTCGAAAGCATTGTCCAATTTTGGAATCATGCCGTCGGTAATCACTTTTTTGTCTTTATAGGCTGTGTAATTTTCGGGATTTACCAATTCAATTACCGAATCGTCGTCCGACGGATCGCTGAGAACACCTTTTTTCTCGAAGCAATACACAAGATCAACATCACTGACCGACGACATGGCTTTGGCTACCGTGGAAGCGATTGTATCGGCGTTCGTGTTGAGCAGTTGGCCTTCTCCGTCGTGAGTGATTGCGCACATGACGGGGACTACACCTGTCTTGATCGCAGTCGCCAAGAAGGACGTATTCACACCGTCATCCCTAGGATCTCCTACAAAACCGTAATCGACGGTTTTTACGGGGCGCTTATCGGCATGGATAACTCCAGCGTCGGCACCGCTTAGGCCAAGAGCGTTACAACCTAGGCTTTGGAGTTTGGCTACGAGTTTTTTGTTTAATAAGCCAGCGTAAGTCATGGTCACGATATCCAGCGTCTGGGCGTCTGTGATTCTTCGGCCGTCCACCATTTTGGGAGTGATTCCCATCTGTTTGGACAATCCGGAAGCGATTTTACCGCCACCGTGCACCAATATTTTCGCACCTTCAAGCTTAGCGAATTCCGTAAGGAACTTTTCTAATTTTTCGGGATGATCGATGACGTTTCCGCCTATTTTTATGACACTGATTTTCATAATCAAAACTCTAAATCGCTAGTTATTCTCAAGCATTTCCTTCATTACCGATTGGGCTGCGAATATTCTGTTTTCGGCTTGCTTCAATACGATTGAATTGTCTACTACCGAATCACTCGCCACCAAATTTCTGCGCAAAGGAAGGCAATGCATAAACTTGCCGTTGTTGGTCAATGACATTTTTTCCTGTGTCACCGTCCAATCGGCGTTATCGCCCGGGAGCTTTCCGTAGCGGTCATAGCTACTCCAACTTTTGGCGTAGACGAAATCCGCACCGTCCAGAGCTTCCGCCTGCTCGTGAGTCACTTTTACACCCCTGAGGAATTCGGGAGCCGGGTTATACCCTTTCGGATTCGCCAAGGTGATATCCCAACCGAACGCCGCCGCCCATTCCAAAAACGAATTTCCTACGGCTTGCGGCAAAGGCTTGACGTGAGGAGCCCAAGTAACGGCGATTTTCGGACGAACGATTCCTGATTCGTAAATCGTAATCATATCGGCCAATGACTGGAGCGGGTGGCGAATAGCCGACTCAAGGCTAACCACCGGCACAGACGAATGCTGGATGAATTGGTTCAAAATGCGTTCGGCATAGTCTTCCTCACGGTTTTGCAAGCCGGCGAAAGTCCTCACCCCGATGATGTCGCAATAAAGGCTGACTACCCTTACGGCTTCCTTGACGTGCTCGGCTTTGTCACCGTTCATTACCACGCCGTCCTCAAACTCAAGCTTCCAACCGTCTTCGTTGATATCGAAAACCATCACTTCCATTCCCAAGTTCATAGCCGCTTTCTGAGTACTCAGGCGGGTCCTGAGGCTAGGGTTCAGGAAAATAAGGCAAACGGTTTTATTCTTTCCCAAAGCTTTGTGGGCATATGGGCTCGCTTTCAATTCGAGAGCGCTTTCCACCAATTTCTTGGGGTCGGCTACATCATGTACGCTAGTGAACTGTTTCATCTCGTATGTCGGTATTCGGTACTTTGTAAAATCGCCACGGTTTCGGTGCGTGGCAAAAGGCCCGCGGGGTTAGGCGGGACAGGCGCTCAGCTGAAGTTTCAACTGACTGAAGAATGTCCCGATCATCTCGGCGCTAACATTCAACGGAGGCAAGATCCGCAATACGTTAGGGTTTGACGCGTTGCCAGTGAAAATCTTGCTCTCAAGCAGTAAGTTTTTGCGCAGTTGCGCTATCGGGGATTCGAACTCAAAGCCTAGCATAAGGCCTTTTCCCGTAATTTTCTTAATCTCAGGAATGTCTTCCGCAAGATTACGGGCCAACTCTTCCATGACGATGGCATTGTCCATCAGGTTCTCCTTCTCGATAATATCGAGAACGGAAAGCGCCGCGGCGCATGCCAAATGGTTTCCTCCGAAAGTAGTTCCCAAAAGTCCGTAAGAAGCTTCGAAGTCCGGAGAGATCAGGGCTGCTCCCACCGGAAAACCATTGCCCAATCCCTTGGCCACCGTTACGATATCCGGCTTGATTCCGGCCCATTGGTGGGCGAAAAATTTGCCCGTACGGCCAGCTCCGGCCTGTACTTCGTCGGCGATGAGTTTCGCATCGTATTTTGCGCAAAGATTTGAAAGGCCTTGCTGGAACTCGTGGCTGGCTTCGCGGATACCCGCTACGCCTTGCAAAGGTTCGTAGATTACGGCACAAACATCTCCTTTGGCTAGCTCGGCCTCAACAGCTTCCAGGTCATTAAAAGGAACGATACTCACATGGTCCGTAGGGTTGGCCGGCGCCTGGATTTTTGGATTGTCTGTTACGGCAACGGCGAGTGAGGTGCGGCCGTGGAAACCTTTTTCGAAAGCGACAACTTTCTTTTTTCCGGTTGCGAAAGACGCGAGTTTCAAAGCGTTTTCATTCGCTTCGGCACCGCTGCTACACAGGAAAAGACTGTAATCGGCGTATTCCGACACCTCCCCTAGCCTCTCGGCTAATTTGCTTTGTACGGGGTTGATTACCGAATTGGAATAAAACGCGAGTTTTTCCAATTGGCTCTGGATTCCGGCCACATAATCGGGATGGCTATGCCCTACGCTGATTACGGCATGACCGCCGTACAGGTCGAGGTATTTCTGCCCCTGATCATCATAAACATAACAACCTTCGCCTTTGGCGATAGTGACTGGATTAAGCGGATATACGTCGAAAAGATTCATTGTCGCTGTTAGTTTTCAGATTCCGTTTCCGGAAGAAATTAGAATGCGCTTGGTTTGAGTTTCAAGCCCAAAGTTTCTTCAAGGCCAAACATAAGGTTCATGTTATGCAGGGCTTGGCCGGAGGCTCCTTTCAAGAGGTTGTCAATCACGGCCGTAACGTGTAGCGTTCCGTCATAGACTTTAACATTGATAAGGCATTTGTTAGTGTTCACGGCCTGCTTGAGCGCCACGTCTTTTTCGGATACGATAGTGAACGGATGTCCTTCGTAAAATTCCGAGTACAGTTTGTGGGCTTCTTCGGTTGTGCCGTCAAACTCAGTGTAGGCGCTGATAAAGATTCCGCGAGAGAAGTTGCCGCGAACGGGAACGAAATGCAGTTTGTTTTCGAACTCGCCGGCAGTTTGCCATGAGCGAACGATCTCGTCTACGTGCTGGTGGCCAAATGCCTTATATACAGACACGTTATTGTCGCGCCAGCTGAAATGCGTGGTTCCTGTCGGGCGTTGTCCAGCTCCGGTAGAGCCTGTCACGCCATGTACGTGAACGTTGGAGCCCAACTTTCCAGCTTTGGCCAAAGGCAACATCGACAACTGGATTCCTGTGGCGAAACACCCCGGGTTGGCGATATATTTTGCCGAACGAACGGCATCTTTGTTCAATTCGGGAAGGCCGTAGATAAACTCGTCGTTTTTCCAGGCACAAGTATCGGCCAAGCGGAAATCGTGGCTGAGGTCGATTACGTTGGTGTTGGCTCCCAAGTCGGTAGTTTCCATAAACTCTCTCGACTTTCCGTGTCCCATACACAAGAACACCACATCGCAGTCTTTGGAAAGATCAGCGTCAAAACAAAGATCAGTTTCCCCTTCCAAGTCAGTGTGGATGTCCGAGATCTTTTTCCCTTTTTGGCTATTACTCTGCGCCGAAACCAACTCGGTTTCCGGATGATTGATAAGCAACCGCAACAGCTCTCCGGCCGTGTAGCCGGCTGCGCCCGCTATTCCCACCTTGATCATTACCTTAAGTCTTTAGGAATGTCACGGGAAAGCTAAGCGAAAGCCACCCGCAACGCTGTGAATATTTTATTTCAGAAACAGTAATGGTTTCTGTTATTGCTTGTTCTCGTCGTTTTCCGGCCTGTAGACCATCCCCGTGCAGAGGCAGTATTTTCGATCGGTACGTTGAAGAATATCGAAGTTTCTACAACTTCCGCATCCTTGCCAAAAAGCTTTGTCTGAGGTCAGTTCGGAAAACGTAACGGGGCGGTAACCCAACTCCGAATTGATTCTCATCACCTGGGCACTTGTCGTTATACCGAAAATCGAGGCTTGCGGATAAAGCTCCCTAGACAATCGAAAAATGCGTTTCTTAATCTTTTTCGCCACTCCTTGTCCCCTAAAGGCTGGATTTACGATAAGCCCGGAATTCACGACATAACGGCCGTGTTCCCAAGTCTCTATATAGCAGAATCCGGCCACTTCTGACCCACTAAAAGCGATAACGGCCTTTCCGTCACTGATTTTCGTCCGGATATAGTCAACGGACCGCTTGGCGATTCCCGTACCGCGCTGTTTTGCGGAAGCCTCGATCATTTCGCATATTTCATCAGCGAAACGCTCATGCGTTACTTCCGTAACTTCTACTTTTATGTCTACAATAGTCGTTGTCATATACTGCGCGATGTTTGTCTATCGCTGTTTCATGATCAAAAGTAGGCAAGTCATCTAGATATGAGAATTAATCAGAATAAAAAAATAGAAATTTAATTAAACGTTATTATATAAACTTTATGTTTGTTTTAATACTATTTAGATAAATAAAAAACGCTTCGAGGAACGAAGCGTTTAGAGTTCACAATTTATTAGTGGCTGAGTTCCTGCTAAGACTTACAGCCACATTTATTCATAACCTGACAGAATCAATTTTGGTACGCAATCTATTATTGCGATCGCCCTTTTTATTGGGCTACTTTCAAACGGAAAACAATTTTACAAATGTATAATGAATAAACAAACATATATGCATTGTATTTCAAATACTATTTTACCTTTGTAAGGTTCTGGCTTAAAAAATAAAATAATTTGGCTTGAAAAATATTGTACCAGTTCAGACCATATCTATCATATTTCAATAAAAAAGTGACACTTTCACAAATGTCACTCTTTGTATTACCAATATGGTCAATTAACGTTACGCCGCGATCTTCCTACTTTCCGACGAACGTTTGCCTTTCATTGTAATTACCCCAACTTTATCAAGCAACAATATTATCAGGTACGTAAAATCCACTTCGTGCCAACGCTCCCCGAAGTTAGCTTTGCCTCCATTATGGTGATGGTTATTGTGATAAGACTCTCCCATCATCAAAAAGTCGAAGGGAAGAAAGTTTTTCGAGGTGTCGTTTACCTTATGGTTGACGTATCCATACTTGTGCGCGAACCAGTTGATAATCGCACCGTGGATTGGCGACATCAGGAAGTGGATCGGCAACAGGAGAAACATCCACCATTCTGTAGCAAATGCGATATAAAACAACCCGTATGCGGTTCCCCAAGCCAAACGTGAAGCCATATGACTGGCGAATTTGTCAAACGCATCCCAACGCGGAACGCCTTTTTTAAACTTTGCGTCTACTGGGTATCGGTCTCTGGTTACTGCCGAATAAATTGTCTTCGTTTTCCACATCATCTTAAACAGCGTCTCGTCATACTTTGGAGAGTGCGGGTCTTGAGGAGTGTCGGCAAACGCATGGTGCAAGCGGTGCATTACACCATAGCCGTAAGCGCTCAAGTAATTTGAACCCTGAAAGATATATGTAAGGATAAAGAAGAGTTTCTCCATTCTTTCCGACATACGGAAAGCCCCGTGCGCAGCGTAACGGTGGAGAAAGAAGGTTTGAAAGAAGAGCGAGGTATACCAATGCCCTACAAAAAACGCTAAAATAATCATCTTTACGGTCAGTTTGATTGTTAGTCTTATTTCATAAGACAATGGCAATCCCTTTCCGTGACAGAATTCGGTATTATTTTATTGGAAAACACTACAAAAGTATACTCCGAAGAGGTTTTTAGGTCACCTTGTATTTTAGAGGTCGTTACTTATAAGCTTTTCCAGATTGATTCTTTCAGGCGCCCCAACCGGCAAAGGAGAAGCCGTCGCATATACGTAAGTGTCTCCTTCTCTGGTAAAAGTCATTACGTCAAGGTTTAACGCCAGCCTTCTCCTTCTTTTCGTAAAATATTGGACAAGGTTCAGCTTAACGGTATATCGGCCTTCTTGCGGAGATTTGATTACGAACACGGTTATATCATTTGGATCGTACCTTCTTCTGCCTTTGCTCATGCTTTTGGTTAATCCAGAATAATATCCGTTTAGCAACTCGCGCAGATCGCCTTGCCCAAAATTGGAAATGCTATCCAATTTAAATGCGAAAGCGTAAGAGAAGAAATCATCTGAATATGTTTTGAACATTCCGGGCGAAAACCTCAGTTCTTCGTATCCATTGTAATCAAGTTCGGGAGCGAAATCGATCGGAAATGCGATTCTTTCATATCTCCATTCCGAAGGCCCCGGGAGCAACACGGCCTCGTCGGTTATGTCTTGGCTAAACGCATTTAAACAAAACGTAATCGGTAATATTAAAGTAGCTAGGTATTTGAGCATGATTCCTGATTGATGGGAAAGATTAAATATAAATAAAATACTGGATTCGTTAATCGATTAATACTTTAAAGAGGGCGCAAACAGACTCCTTATCCCCTCAAAAAGCAAATAAACACCCTGAATCACAGCGCTTTTCTACTGTTTTGGTTCATTTACCCTTATTTGTCTTCGCAGTTTTTTAACCGAATCGACTACTCAGCTAAATTGTTTTAATTAAATCTTTAAATACATAACTGATACAGCCGACTCGCATTCATGCCTATGTTTGTCAGGCAGTTTGGGAGAATCACAACCAAACTATCACCAAACTCTAAAACCAATTTTCAAAACTGCAAATGCGAACAGGAACAACAATCTTAACGTGTGCAATCACTCTTTTGAGCATAATCGCAAACGGAAAACCGACCGACAGCCTAACGTTATGGTACAAAAAGCCCGCAAAGAATTGGAACGAGGCTTTGCCCGTAGGTAACGGCTCGTTGGGCGCCATGATTTTCGGAGGGACAAAAACCGAACGGATCCAACTGAACGAGGAAACATATTGGTCGCGCGATGGCGATTATTTCGATAAACCCGGCGCCGGAAGATATCTCAAAAAAATCAGACAACTGATCTTTGAGGGAAAACACGCCGAAGCCGAGAAACTCGCCCAACAAAAATTTATGGCTAAACGATTGGAAACGGGAACAAACTGTTACCAAACTCTAGGAGACTTATTCATCGAATATGCGGACCGGAAACATGTTTACGGATATACGAGATCGCTTGACCTTCAAGGGGCCATTGCCGAAGTGGAGTATATTGCGGACAAAGTAAGGTTCAGGGAGGAATTGATCAGTTCCAACCCCGACCAGGTTATCGCTTTCAGAATCACGGCATCCAAGCCGGGAGCGCTCTCCGCCACTTTTAAACTTGACCGGACGCAGACCAACCCCGAAATTGCTGTTGAAGGCCAAGATATCACAATGAAAGAGATGGCTGGAAAGACTCGTGGAGTTACGGCCCACACTCGCCTACGGATTTTGCCGACAGGCGGAAAATTGACTAAGGATGGAAATGGCCTAAAAGTTACAGGTGCCGACGCTTGCTTAGTCATTCTGGCATCGGCTACGGATTTCAATAATGAAAACCCTGAATCCGTTGTGAAAGAACGCGTTGACAATGCTTCAAAAAAGAGTTTCGAAGATATTCTTTCCGCACATCAGGCCGACTATTCCCGTTATTTCGATCGTCTGTCTATCAACTTGGGAAATTCCCAACACCGGTTCTTCCCTACCGACCAGCGACTGGAAGCCGTAAAAAAAGGAGGTTCCGACCCGGGCCTTCTGGAATTGATGTACCAATACGGACGTTATCTTCTTATCAGTTCCTCAAGGGAAAATACGATGCCGGCTAACCTCCAAGGCATTTGGGCCGACGGCATCCGCACACCGTGGAATTCCGATTATCATATCAATATCAACCTGCAGATGAATTATTGGGTGGCGGAAAACGCCAATTTGCCAGAGCTTCACCTGCCACTTTTCGAATATATCGGAAACCTTAGGGAAAGCGGTCGCAAAACGGCTAAAAACCTTTACGGATGCCGAGGTTTTACGGCGCATCACGCTTCGGATATTTGGGCGTACACCACCGCTTACGGCAAGCCGTCTTATGCGCTTTGGCCGATGGGGGTAGCCTGGATTTCAAGGCATCTGTGGGAGCATTACGAATTTACTCAAGACGAAAAGTTTCTGCGGGAAACCGCCTATCCTATTCTGCGAGAAGCTTCTTTGTTTTGCTACGATTATCTGACCAAACATCCGAAAACCGGGAAATGGGTTTCGGGTCCGTCCACATCTCCCGAAAACACTTTTTTTGATTCGGAAGGAAAACGGGCAAGTATAAACATGGGGTCCTCGATGGATCAGCAGATCATTAACGATTTGTTTTCCAATTGTATAAAAGCCTCTGAAATTCTGGGAATCGATAAAGGTTATCGTAAAAAGCTGATTGCCAAAAAGAAAAACCTCGCTTCACCGGAAATCGGATCGGACGGAAGGATTAAGGAATGGAGCGAAGAGTTTAAGGAAGTGAACAAAGGCCACCGGCATATGTCGCACCTATACGGGCTTTATCCGGCGGAGCAATTCTCTTGGCAGAAAACACCAGAGTTTATGAAAGCCGCCGAGAAAGTTATCCAAACCAGATTGCAGAATGGTGGCGGGCACACAGGCTGGAGTCGCGCTTGGATGATCAACTTCTACGCCCGCCTCCGCAGTGGCGACGACGCCGGCTTTAATGTTTACGCGTTGCTTCGCAAATCGACATTACCGAATCTTTTCGACAACCACCCCCCATTCCAAATCGACGGTAATTTCGGATTTACGGCCGGCGTTACCGAAATGCTAGTACAGTCGCACGCTGGGCAGATTGTTCTTCTCCCCGCCCTGCCAAAGGATTGGGAGACGGGTGAAATTTCGGGTGTAAAGGCCCGTGGCGCTTTTGAGATTAATATGAAATGGGATGAGGGCAAGGTAAAAGAGGCCTCGGTTAAATCCCTTAAAGGGAATGACTGCTCGATTTCGATTAACGGAAAGGTTTACGATTTTAAAACCGAAGCCGGAAAGACATATAATCTGGAAACAATCGCAGGACAGATCTAAATTTTTATCCATTTTAAAAGAAATAAGGATATCCTTTTAGGGGGTATCCTTATTCCTTTTCTCAGCGTTTTTAATCATACTTTTTACCACCATTCGATGAAACGGGCCAATAGAGAACATATACATTTTTCCCATCGCATTATTGAACTCGACTAATGTGGTGACTTTAATATTGAAATCGGGCTCATCTGTTTTCAGAATACTGGCCCTAAATTTCAAATGCTTGTCGTCTTCGCCAACGATAATCTCATTTTCGGCAATTCGGAAAATCTTAAAAAATCCGATATAGCCCCCTTCCGAAAATTCTTGGCTATAATCGTCAGGCGTTACTGATTTTAATCCGAACAGTTTGCCTACCGCTATCCGAAAACGGAACAAACCTTGGACCCATGCCGGCGGTTTTTTTCCGAAGATCAGCTTTGCGATTTCCTCTAGGGAATCTTGGTGATTTGTGGTTGAAAAAGTATCTGAAAAATCAACTCTGGATAGTGCGTTTCGGATCCCTTCGCTATCTGGCACTCTTTCTTCTTTCACCATTATCGTGTGTATTTTGATTTATAAGAAAGGTACGACCTAATACCGAAAAAAGAAGATCAGAAAGGATTTTCGTAATGTAAGGTTCGGGAGTTATATAGCCGAAAACATTCTATTAGGCAAAATGTGCGGGGGAATATCGTTATTGGAACAATTTAACCCGAAATGTTTGCAAAGTGGATTAATATTCGAAAACATAAATGCTAGAGCAAACAAGACTTTTGAGCTATTTTGCAAAACGTTACCCAATAGGGTTTCATTTTTTCAAAACTGAGTAATTATGGAAATCAAGGGAATCCTGAAAAGGAGTTTTTGTTATGCTTCGGCTATGTTGGCCGGGGCGGTCACAGCTTATGCCCAGACAAGCGGCAAGCCGAATATCATCCACATTATGGCCGATGACGTCGGGTATGACGATATCGGAATTTTCGGGGCAAAAGACATCAAAACCCCTAATATCGACGCTCTCGCAAAAAAGGGGAAAGTATTTACGAATTTTTATGCTCCGCACGGCACTTGTACGCCCACCAGAGCGGCTGTTTTGACCGGACGATACGCTCCGCGCGTTAATGACCGTCAGGGTTTGCAAGTGCTTTTCCCTACGGCCAATACCGGACTTGATCCCAAGGAAATAACGGTAACTGAATTGCTCCAAAAGGAAGGCTACGCCACCGCACTTTACGGGAAATGGCATCTGGGGCATTTACCACAATATCTACCGACCTCTCAAGGTTTTGATTTATTCTTGGGAATACCGTATCCGAACGACCACGGACCGGAACGTAACGCAGGACAAGGCCTGAAAGAATTTCCTCCAATTCCGCTAATCAGAGGGAAGGAGCCGATAATGGCTTGCGATAACAATGATTTGGGAGAGCTTCCGCAGAAATTCCAAAGGGAAGCTTGCCGATTTATCCGTGACAAAGCGAAAACAGGACAGCCATTTTACCTTCAATATTCAAATATAGAGACCCATACCCCGTGGTATGTTCCGAAAGGGTTTGAAGGCAGAAGCCAGGCCGGCCCTTACGGAGACGCCGTGGAATTTTTGGACGGAACAGTCGGCGCAATTATGCGGACCGTTCGCCAAATGGGGATTGAAGACAATACCTTAATCGTGTTCAGTTCGGATAACGGCCCGTTAGTAAAAAGATATCCAGAATTGGAACAGTGTTACGGAACAGCGGCTTCTGTTGACACTTCAAGAAAGCATATCCTTCGGGGCGGGAAATACCAGTCCCGATATGATGGCGGAACCAGAGTGGCCTGCGTGATGGTTTGGCCGGGCAAGATCCCAGAAAATACCGTTTCCGACGAAGTAATCGCCGGATTCGACTTTTTCACAACCTTTGCCAAAATGGGTGGAGCGGAAATTCCGAATGACCGTATTATCGACGGACGTGATATCCGTCCTTTGATGAAGGGAGAACAAGGAGCTAAATCCCCTCACGAAGTATTCTTCGGCTACGAGGCTAAGGGACGTTTGATGTCAGTTAGAAAAGGCAATTGGAAATTGGCTATCCCGAATCACGGGTCGTACGGAATCGGGCGTTTGAAGGAATACCAACTCTTTAATATCAAAGAGGATATCGGAGAAAAGAATAACGTCATCGAGAATCACCCAAAAATAGTCAAAGAACTTAAACGCTTGGCCAAAGAAGCCAACAAGGCGATCAAGGAAGACAAACCTATGCCATTGAGCGTTCAGGCAATGTAATTCCAACTATTTATAAAAAGTGGATAGGCTCTCGCCTATTCACTTTTTCTTTCCTATTTACCGAAATTTTTCGGTTTAGCCTTTTCCATGATTTTGGGGCTTGAAACTTGATACGAATTAGCCGATAAAGTTTCAGCATTATTACTCCGAAAAATATGAAAAGGCTTCTAGTCATTATCTTTTTGGCGATTTCTTTCCTATTCGTTTCCCATTCGAAGTCATACGGACAGATTGCCTATCTAGTCTTAATTTTTGGAGACAAACTCGCTAACGAAAATTTTTATTTTACAGCGGTAGGAGGCTTTTCCGTTAACTTTCCAGGAGATTACATGAATTCCTCGCCGGGTGTAGGCGTTAATTTTGGTTTTATCGCGAATATCAGAATCAACCAGAAACTTTTCTTCGCACCAGAATTTGTACCGTTTTCATTATACCGGATAAACCATGTTGAGAGAATCAATACGGGGAACCCTGACATCGACCCGCTTTTCAAAAGTGCGACATCGATAAAACGTGCCTACCAATTCGAATTACCGGTGACTTTAAGATATCAGATGACTGATCATTTCGCAGTATCGGGTGGCCCGTATATCGGCTTTTGGACATCGGTCAAAAATAAATACACGGATAAAATCGACGATGACAAAATTGAGTACACCCAAGACGTAGGCGATAACTTCGAAACCCTTGATTTCGGTTTTGTAGCGGACGTGTCCTTCTCCCTTACGAAGAAAGTATGGAAAGGGCCGTTTCTTCGGCTACGTTATAAACAAGGACTACGGGATATGTATAAGCCCTCCGGGGAGATTTATTCTTCGACGCTAACACTTCAGTTGGCTTTGCCTTTTGTGGAAACGGCTAAGTGCCCTTAGTTACTTTTATAGATCAACTTATCTTGTTATTTCAAAAAAATAGAGGTTGCCCACAAAGTAGACAACCTCAAAAGAATACTTAGTCGATTTGATTATAAACTTGAACCTGCGCCTAAGACTGGATTATTTTTATCCCACCATAATCTTTCGGTGTTGAACCTAGAGGGGTCGTTAGACTCAATACTAAACCCTTGTTCATTCATTGTTTTTTTCCAGTTATCACGATTAAACTCCCCCGGATCACCGTAACCGAATCTACGCGGAATGTCGGTAATCTCACCACCAGAGTTCATGAATGGTTCCCAAGCAAGAATTGTCGAACCTTTTTTAGGGAAACCTGTCCTACGGCACAGAGCATAAGCTTCCGCCGGTAAACGAAAGAAGTTGACGTATGCTTGAAGCACTACTTTCTCATAGTCTTCAGTTGAGTTTCCTGAAAGTTTGACATTAGGTTTTTCAAGATAATCGGTAACCATGTCATCCGTAAGGGCTACATAGTCATATGACTTGGCCTTTTCAGCCCACATATTGTAGGTTCTAAGTGAAGCCTCAACACCCTTATTATACCAATCCTTATAATCTCCACCAACGTACCCTTTCAATGAGAACTCGGACATGGTGAAGCAAACCTCAGCGTATGAGAACAATACGTCAATATACAGGCCGTCATTATCATCGCGACGTGGCGCAAAAAACGCTCTATTGATATGCGAAATCTGATTATAATTATTGTCACCTAACTTTACACTAGTAAAATACGCTTTCTTAGTGTCATCATCTTGAGCCTTTTTCGGACTAGACGGGGCTCCCTGATAACGATAAAGAGGATCATTATCATAGTCAAGAACTGACGGGATATCGTCTTCTTTATTCGCATCCTTAAAAGCTTTTATTACAGCCTCTGAATATTGATTTTTCTCGAAGAAAAATACCAATCTAGGGTCGTTATTGGCTTTCAAGAAATCTACGAACTTCTCACTGCCTGAAGGCGATCCCCAAAAATCACCCGCTCGTCCACCGTAGTCAGTCGAAGGGGACCAAACAAACTGATCATCTTCGGACGCAAAAAGCCCTACGCTGTCATTAGTAATTTCAGCCAATATCGTTTTGGCTTTTTCGAGGTCGCTATTTACAAGCCTTGAAGCTATACGTAACTTAATTGCGTTGGCAAGTTTTATCCATTTCGTCCAATCGCTCTTGTAAATGAAGTCGGCATTTCCATACCCTAAGTATGTCCCGTCTTTTTTCAACGATACAATCGCATTATTGAGCTCGGTAACCCAGGTACTGTAAAGAGTCTCTTGGTTATCATATACAGGTGAGAAATTCTTATCATACCGCCCCTGCATAGCCTCAACATAAGGAATTGCTCCATACATATCAGTCACTCGTAATCCGTGGTAAGCCTGCACGATATAGGTTACAGCCACCATTTTCTCCCTCTTCATTTTTTCCTCTTCACTCATTTGACTGATCTGGCGACGGATTTCGAAGAGGTTAGGCATAACCCCACTATAGAATGTTCCCATTCGGCCACCCAACGGCCCTAGAGTATTGATCTCAATTGAGTTCCCCCCTCTTGGTGTTACCATTTGGGTCCAAGGCATGATTTTCTGGTAGTTATCGTAAAACCACTCTGTATACTTATAGTCTCCGAGTTGAAACGCGGAATGAGTGAACATATACGACAGCTCTGGCTTTGTAACAACATTTGGGTCAGTGTTCACGTCACCAAAATCGTCTGTGCAAGCACCAAGAGCTCCTGACAGTGAGGCGAATAACGCCAATTTATATATTATTCGTTTCATTTTTTGCTCTTTCTTTAATTACAAACCTAGACCGATCGTAAAACCGTAGTTTCTCACATAAGGAGTCGCACCATATTCAAAAGCATCTGCAGCGCGAGAGCTAGCGTTAGCTTCTGGGTTAATGTTATCAGGCAGTGAGTTATAAAGGAACCCGAGGTTTCTACCATATAGCGACAGCCTAACATCCCTTAAATGGAATTTCTTTGTGATTTCTCTAGGTACAGAGTAAGACACAACGATCTCGCGAAGAGCTACATAAGAAGCTTCGTTAACAAATTCTTCCACAATACCACGTGACCAAGAACCTGGGAAATAGTTAAGAGCGGAAACGTGAATCGGCTCAATAACGCCGTCCTTATACGCTTGCTCTACTGTCATTCCGCTTACATCAACATCATTGATTGTAGTACCTTCATCAAATACCATCCCTTTCGGAACAACTCCATCCTCGTATTCTTTCCCATTCGAGCTAGTCCATACTATACCACCATGCTCACGGTCACGATTTGCAAGAGAGCTCTCGAAAAGTCCGTTTTGCATACCATAACGCTGAGTGAATGAATAGATATCTCCTCCCATCTTCACATCAAGGAATACCCTCATAGACAACCCTTTGTAAGAGAATGTATTGGTCACACCTCCATACCAGTCTGTCATGATATTACCAACAGTCTTACGTTCACCGTTTCTTACAGGATATGGAGATCTAGCTCCACCATGCCATTTTACAACAATGTTTCCGTTAGCGTCGCGCTTATAAGCCGCGTCAGTCATCAGGTCACCGTAGTTACCTCCAACAATTGCATAAGAACCAATTCTATCACCGTAAGTGGCGTTACCATGCAATCCTTTTTCAGTGATTCCAAGGTCTTCATCCAAGTCAACAATTTCGTTTCTCAAACGGGTGTAATTCATGTCAATCTCCCATTTGAAATCTCCGATTTTAAGAGGAGTCGCATTGATTGCCAATTCGATACCTTGGTTTTGGATATTACCGGCGTTAAAAACCATACTTCCTACACCAGAGTAGCTAGGTACTCCAAGACCCAGAATCTGATCGTAAGTATTCTTTTTGAACCAAGTGAAATCTATTCCTAAGCGGTTATCGAGGAATCTCAAATCCGCTCCAACTTCAAACGCTTTCGATCTTTCTGGTTTAAAATCGCTTGCATAAACCTTATTTGACTTATACGAATATCGAGGTCCAACACCTTCCAAATCACCAGTCTTTTTGTATCCATCACTCAACAAATAAGCACTGGTACCGTTACCGACTTCCGCATATGAAGCTCTCAACTTACCGAATGTGACAAAAGATGGCAATTCAAAAGATTCTGAGAATGCCCAAGCCAAGCTAGTAGATGGATAAAAGAAGCTGTAGTTACCGCTTCCGTCAGGGTAGGCCATAGTAGAGTTCCAGTCATTACGACCTGTAACTGTAAGGAAAAGCATGTTTTTCCAAGCGATATCGCCAAAGAAGTATGCGGAGATCAGTTTTCTTGTGGATTCTTGCCCCCCGCCTGTTTTTGGGTTATTCTTACTGTTTGAGATCGTATAGTTTCCGGGCACGATCAAGCCACCGTCTGTCTGTGCTCTGGAATTTCGACCTGATGTTTCCCAAGTTTCCCCACCGACAGAGAAGGCAACATTCCAGTCTTCATTGAAGTCCTTGTTGAAATTCAGTGTCGTTTTACCGAAAAGTTGTTCTCGCCTTCTATTTTCAACTTTATAAAAGCCACCAGAATTGTTGATGCCTGAACCAAGATTCTTCTCTTCATACGTCGTATAAAGGTTATTAATATAACCTTCGGCGGCCCAGTTTAACCAATCCGTGATTGTGTATTGGAGTCCTACCTTCAAACGTAATGTCTCTTCTGTTCTTTCTCTATTTTCCTCAAAGAGTTTCCAATAAAGGCTTCCACCCGGCCCTTTACTAATATCTCCATTATTCCCGTTTGGCAAACCACCATGAGGGGCTTTGTAATCATCTTTCCATTTATTCGGATCATAATCACGAGGGAACACATCATAGATGAAGGACCTCTGAAGGCTTCTTTGAGGAGGGTTCTTAGCTATCGATTTTGTATAGTTGGCCAATACATCTGTAGACAGTCTTTCGCTGATCTTTTTGTTCAAAGAGATCTGTAATGAGTTTCTTTCGAAATCATTTCCAGGATCAACACCCTTTTGGAACATATTTGAATAACTGGCTCTGTAGCTAAGGTCATTATTATCGCTTCCTCCGCTCAGAGAAACACTTGTATTATGGGTTCGTCCTATCTCGTAAATATCTTTAAAGTTATCTGGTTGAGGGCTGTAAGTACCCCAAGAGCCATCATATTCACGAATTTTCTGACCTTCCATCTTAGGGCCCCAACTAGGTGCTCCCGTATCACGGATTGGCTCACCGTCAGAATTTGTCAAAAATTGCCTTGTATCTCTGCCATCTTCGTGTCCGCTATATCCAGCGATAAAACCTCCTCCATACTCATTTTGAAAATCCGGTCCATCATAGACTTCAGTGAATCCAGAAGAATGTTTTACATCTAAACCAATACCATTACGCTTTTTACCCTTTTTGGAAGTGATAATAACAACACCTTCCAAAGCGCGAGAACCATAAAGCGCGGCGGCGGCGGCACCTTTCAAGACCGTTACAGACTCAAATTCATCCGGGTTAAGGTTTTTCAAATCGTTACCCCAGTCAGAAACACCCCATTGATCACCACCACTTGTTCCATTTTCGATTATAATTCCATCGACGACAAACATTGGCTGAGTGTTCTGATTCAAAGTCGAATTACCGCGAATAGTAATACGAGTACCGCCAAAAGAACCGCCGGCACCTTGGGTAATCTGTACACCCGCTACTTTACCTTGAAGACCATCAACTGGGTTAACAACCTGAACATCAGATATTGAGCTTCCTTTGAGTTCTGTTACAGAGTAACCAACTTTTTTCTTTTCTTTCTTCACTCCAAAAGCTGTCACAACAACGTCTTCCAATTGTTCCATTGAAGGGGACATTGTAAGCTCAATATTGGTACGCCCATTAACGTTTACCTCCAAAGGTTCAAAACCAATGGAAGTAAACGTAAGAGTTGCATCTTTATCAACTATAATGAGGAAATTACCTGAAAAATCTGTGATCGTTCCGTTTGAAGTTTCGCCCTTTTCGATAACGTTAACCCCAATTAGCCCTTCACCAGTTTCAGCGTCCTTCACAATACCGCTAACTCTGATTTTCTGCTCTTGAACTTGTTTCTCAGTGCTTTTAGCTTCGCCAAAGATAATAATCTGCTTACCATCAATTTTGAAACTCAGCCCTGTATTCTTTAGTGCTGACTTAAGGGCTTTTTCCAACGACATGTCGCCACGAAGCGTGATTTTTCCTGCTTTCTCCAAATCCGCATTACGGAAAAAGATCTTCATATCGCTTTTCTTAGCGATACCTCTTAGGGCTTTCTCTAACGCTACATTCTCATATTCGAGATCTACGGCTTGAACCGATGTTCCCGCAAAAGAGACTATACTAGTCCCTAAAAGGAGCGTGAGAAAAAAAGGCAATAAAATGCCACCCTTTCGTATACCTACGAAAGGTTTTTTGAGTAAAAATTTCATAATATTGTAAAGGTTTTGAGATTATGAGAATTTGAATTCTCTAAAAAACTTGAATCGAAGCGACGAACCGCCATTCGTCGTTTCATTTTTTTTGTGAAAGATTGTCTACGTCAAATCATACGCCTACTGGGGTTTACGTGAAACAAGATTAGTCTTTATCTTTAATATAGAAGGTGTCATTTGTGTGCATAACAGTAATTGGGCTCGTTACAGCGAAAAAGTTCATTACTTTTTCGATTTGTTCACTCTCAAACTCTCCAGAGAACCTCTCGTCACTGAATCCGATGGCATCGTCTATAACTCTTATATTATACCACCTTTCAAGCCTAGGTTTAAGATTCTCAAATTTCTCATTGTAGAAAACAAGCCTATTATCTTTCCAAGCTGTATAACGGTCTATATCAGAAAGAGTGGTTTTAACCAGCCTGCCTGATTCATCATTATAAACAACTCTCTGATACGGGGACATCATTACTGCATTATCCTCATCAAACTCTGCTGACCCGTTCCGTTTAGCTATACCAACCTTACCTTCAACTAGAACAGTGCTTACTTCTTTGTCCTCTGAGTAGGCCTTAATGTTAAACGCCGTCCCGTAAACTCTAACATCTATGTTTGCCGCTCGTATTATAAACGGCTTGTTCTCATTCTTAGCGACTTCCAGATAAGCTTCACCTGTTAATTTAATCTCACGTTTTGTGCCTGTAAACTCCACAGGGTAACTTAACCTGCTATCCGAATTAAGCCACACACGCGTCCCATCAGATAACATAACATTAAATCGCTTACCTCTTGGTACAGTGAGTGTATTGAACGCCACTACCCGATTAGGATTTATATCTTTGTTTTTCTTGTATATTAAAAATCCCCCTACCTGTTTCGCTGAACGAGCACTGTCAATCATTAAATCTTGATAATCACCTTGAGTAATCTCAAGCTTTCCTCCATCGGCGAGCTCAAGTGTCACCTCATTATGTTCAATTGGCTCAAGATCATTCAAATAAGCCGTCTGCTCAGTGTGAACTTTCATGAACCTCCAAATCCCTACAGCTAACAAGCCCAAGAAAATAGCGGCTACAGATCTCCAAAAACCTATTAGCCGACTTTTCTTTCTTGTCATTGGTCTCCCAATCGACTTTTTCCAATCATCCCAACCTCTATTCGTCTTTTCAGAATAATAATCATTGCCATCATTCGCCCAGAATGTTGATAGCTCCTCAAAACGAGCCTTTAGTTCAGGTGAAGTCATTAACTTCTCCTGAAACTCTGCTTCTTCTGCGCCGGTCAGTTCATCGGACAGGTAACGAATTATTTCCTTATCATGCCCATAATTTCTTGATATTTCCCCCATGTCTACATACATAACGCGCACAAACTCGTGCACCCTAAAAACAATATGAATTTTTTGTAAAAAAAATATGAAGTGTATAACTAATGTATATCAATCAAGAATAGTATGAACCCAGAAGTTGACAAGAACTCTCCTAGTTCGCATCTGAGTTTTTTTAATGCTGTGGACATACGAGCCTCTACCGCTTTTTTAGAGATACGTAATTCCTTTGCGATATCAGCGTATGTCATCCCAGAGAACCTATTCATTTCGAACACATCCCTCTGCTTTTCTGGGAGTTTGTCTATAGCATGCCTAATTTTCATTTCCAAATCTCGCGCATTTAGTTCACTGAGAATCCCAGGAGTCTCAACACGATCCTTTCTTGCCAATGACACACTTTCATTATAGTTAAGACGTGTGCTCTCCCTCCGAAGGGCATCTAAGCTTTTGGTATAAACAGACTGAAAGAGATATGATTTAATAGGCTTCTCAAAGTCAATACGACCTCTATCTTTCCATAAGCGTTCAAAGACTCCTTGAACGACATCTTCCGCTATATATGGACTATTTACTATAGTCCCTGCGTATCGACACAACGATGAATAATGGGTTCTGAATAGATGTTCGAATGCAACAAACTCATTAGAACGAACCTCTTCGCTCTTGTTTATCGTGTAGATTTCGGACATAGGCACACAACATTATAGGCAATAGACTCAATAGGCTTTGTGTGCAGTTTCAGCATGGTAAAAGTCTAGAACAACCACGCATTTATGCAAAGTAATGCCAGACTTAAGTATTCTTCACTGGAAAGCAGAATGGCAGAACGAAAAAATTGACAAAACTACTGGAACTGGGTCGAATACCGCCATTGCCTAATTCCACACGTTTGCAAACTATAATATATTACGTCAAAATTCAATTCTAGGTTAGCTTTTATTCATATTATATATAATTCAATTTTCATATACTATATAGTTTATCGTCCCGAAAAAGAAATAACACACACACCTATAGATACAATATTACCTGATACTTTGCATTTATTACCCAAAAAAAGAATATAAATGTGTGTAACACCGAACTTTACCATCAAACAGCACCACCAACATTAGCCCCATATCAGCATACTTCAATTTAAGGATTGATTTTTAAATATTTTTAACTTAACCCGCCCAACAACACCTTCAAATAGGTCTGCCTTTGGCTTGTATCAATATTCCTCACGGCCATAGACAATGCTTTCCGGCTTCCTACAAAAATTGCCAGTTTCCTTGCTCGGGTTAATCCAGTGTAGATCAAATTTCTGTAGAGCATCTTAAAATGCTGTGTAGCGACGGGTATAATGACAACATCAAATTCGCTTCCCTGTGATTTGTGAATGGTAATTCCGTAAGCTAGGTCCAATTCAATTAAGGATTCTTTTTTATATTCCACCAAGCGAGATTCTCCCCCTGTAAACCGGACTTCCATTCTCATTTCTTCGGTGTCCACCCGCTCTACTTTTCCGATGTCTCCATTGAATACTTCCAGATCATAGTTATTTCGTCTTTGTATCACTCGGTCCCCTGGGCGGAATTTTCTATCTCCAACATTCAGTGTCGGTTTACCGTCCGAAGCAGGGTTACATCTTTCCTGAATCATCGTATTCAGGTTTCGAGTGCCCAAGCTACCTCGGGTCATTGGAGATAAGATCTGTATTTCCAACGGGCCTTTGCGCTCCGGGATTGTTTTGGCGTAAAGTCTATGTATCATCTCCGTTGCCGTAAATCCATAACCCAATGATGACCATGGGTGTACCTTCCCTATTACTTGTCGCAAGGCCTCCGCGTCGGTCTCAGATTGAAGCAGTTCACCTACATCCGCTTTCACAAACCTTTCGGGCACGTTGAAAATATAAGCTTTGGCCCCTCTATGCCTTATTTCCGATATTTCCTCTTCAGATATTTCTTCTGTATAATAATCTCCCGCTTCGTCCTGTATTACTGATTTATAAACTCCTGGTTCTTCTTGTACAAACGAATTTCCCGTATCCTGAATTACGTTTTTCATTACTCCCCGGATTTTTCGAATAAATCCGGCTTGTTCCTGTGTCGCTTCCTCGGAATCGACAAAAAGACAATCCACATTTTGCGACCATACGTTGGGTACGTGAATCGGTGATTCTGGACGCGGGGTCTTTCCTTTATTTATTTCATGGGCATAAGTAATGATTTCACTCTCTTTTCCTTGTCGGAAAATTTGGGTTAGATGAAAACATGGTACCGCTCCGCTGGCGATAATGTCTTTCAATACATTTCCCGCTCCGACTGACGGCAATTGGTCCGCGTCACCGATAAACAAAACTCTGGCCTTTGGAGGAACCGCATCAAGCAACGACGCTGATAAGGAAATATCCAGCATCGAACACTCATCGACAATCAAAAAATCCGTGTCTAAAGTATCTTCGGCGTTCTTCTTAAAGCGTCCGTTCGATGGATCCCAAACCAAAAGCCGGTGGATTGTCCGGGCTTCCTGGCCAATCACTTCAGACATTCGTTGAGACGCCCGGCCGGTTGGCGCTGCCAGGGTTACTTGCAAGCCCATCGCCACCGCAAGTTTTACGATAGTTTTTGTAGTGGTGGTTTTTCCACAACCTGGCCCACCCGTCAGTACCGAAAACTGATTGGCTACGATACCGGCAACACTCCTGCGCTGTTCGTCACTCAATGGAAAAGGCTGTGTAGCGCAATAACGTTCCAACCAATTTTCCACTCGCTTTTTATCAATCGCCAAAGGCTTTACCAAAGACTTTATTACTGTAGCTGTATTGGCCTCATCATAATAAAGGCTTTTGGCGTAGTAACACCATGTCGGGTCTTTGGCCTCGTCCTCTTTTACATCCCTATAGCGGATCTCATCATTGATTTCCTGCTCTTTCAATTGTTCCAAAACCAAATCCGGATCATCGACAGCTATCAGTTCTTTTACTCCCTCTAGAATCTGATCACGGGTAAGATAACAGTGCCCCTCTTCCCTACTGCTATTCAAGACATGCTTTATTGCCGCGCCAACCCTTAGCGGACTGTCTTTCGCGAATCCCATCGCAAGAGCAATTCTATCCGCCGAGAAAAATCCTATTCCATAAATGTCATAGGACAAACGGTATGGATTCTTTTTTACAATGCTAATAGCCTCATGCTCATACTGCTTGAAGATCTTCACTGCGAAAAGTGTACTTACGCCATACTCTTGCAAAAACATCATCACATCCCGAATGGACCGGTGCTCATTCCAAGCCCCGCTAATCTGATCCAATTTTGTCTTGGCGATACCGGGCACTTCCATCAGACGCTCGATATTATCTTCGAACACATCCAAAGTTTTATCCCCAAAATGCTTTACGATTCGTTTGGCGGTAACCGGCCCCACACCATATATCAAGCCCGAACCAAGATACTTTTCAAGCGCAGAAGCAGATGCGGGTTTTCGTTCAGTGACTTTTTCGGCTTTGAATTGCTCACCGTATTTGGGATGTTCGGTCCACGCTCCTTCAAAGTCTACCGTCGCACCCGCAAACACTTTACTTTGATGGACAGTCACCGTCACGACTTTTCCCGCCTGTCCTTGGGGAGTCACACGCAACACACTCCATCCAGTATCGGGACTATGAAAAGTCACCCGTTCCACTACGCCTCGAAGTATCTCCATAGAATGACTAAAATTGGTCTATGCAAAGCTACCTTTTTCCTATCAGAAGGGCAAAAAGCCTAAGGATCAAAAATTTATACAGCTCCTAAAAATACAGATCAAAACATGTTTTAGTGTTTATTCCGGGTATTGGCATCTATCTTGGATTTTCTGTCGGTTCACGGTTAAGCTCTACGATAGCTGTAAAAACGTCACGGGCAATCGCTGGGAGCTCCTGTGCGTCACGGGTAAATTGTATCCGGCGGAGTTCGAATACAGGGACAGGTATCCGCCAATCACCCAGCCGGTCAAATCCGTACCAACCGCCCATAGTATCAAGTTGCCTTGCTTGCTCTCTTTTTCCGGGATAATAATCTTGGGTGAGAAAATCTTTTTCCAGAGGAATATTTCGAATCCATGTTGCCCTATCTAATCCGTCAATGGCGTGGCAGCTGGCGGTAGGTTGGCCTTGCCTGATCCCTTTCGCAAAAAATTGATCCCTCATATCAAGTTTTGGCCCTTCGGGAAGGTCATACTCCACTATTTCGAATATTCTCAAGAATGTGGTGCCGTCATCTTCCCTAAAAAACGCCATCTCGTCTATTGGCAACAAGTTGAATATTTGAGCGAAATCAGTCCTGGCCATAACCGGAAAATAGCTTTTGGGATAACTCAAAAAATTAATCATCGGACACTCTAAATAGTGAATCATATACGCGCACAGGTTCTTCAGCTCAATACTCGGTTTCCATCCATCGAAAGGCTTAAACGTCTTTGAAAATTTTTCCAACGCCCGCTCAGCTCTTCCAAATGCGGTAGACATCGATTCTTTTTCTTTAAAAGCCGGAGGTTCGTTTACATCTTTAATCCTTGTAAACCTGCTTTCCTGAACACTGGGAGAAGGGTTTCCGGAAATCCGCATGAGGTCCGACATCTTCGAAAGGTGAACGCCTACCGTGGCTTGAGGGTGAAAGTCCGGCTCTGGCAACGCATCAAAAAAAGTCTCTGGCTTTAAAACAGTTCCCTTGTCCTTATAAGAAGTAATCGGATTAAGAGAATCGGGATGTGATCTCGCCTCAGCATGCATCAGCGTGACCAATTCGGTGATTTTCCGGAACGTACTGTCAAGTTTGGCCAGTCCCGAATCAGTCTCGGGAAAAGGGTCAGTGATAAATTCGGGTACCGATTCCGCTGAAGGCCTATCGGACGTCAGGCTGTAGCCTTCGCCTTTTAAAAGTTTTTCCTGAACCCCGTGGGGTCGCCTGTACGAAATGTTTTTTCTTTCCCCAGCCTCCGGCAGATATTGGGGATCTCGGCATTTCCACGTTCGCCAATTTTTAACTTCCAACTCGAAACCGATCGCCCGTTGTATCACTGGTTCGCTTGACGACAACGGTTTACTTTTTGGAGCACGACGACGGTGTTCAAACATGAATTCAATCAGAAAATGTGGAAACAAACTCTGCAACTCAACATACAAATTCTGTTCCCCCAAGCTTATTCCTCAAATTCAGGAATACGCTATATCAAAAATAAACGGGGCGTACCACTGGAACTTAATCCAGTAGACGCCCCGTCACTCTAACACACCTTAATCAATAGAGTTTCTTTGTCGGAAACCGACCTGGCTTGATTTCTTATTTTTCGAATTGAATATCCACTCTTCTATTCAAGAATTGTTTATTCTTTTCGGTAAATATAGGCTCCGATTCCCCTTTACTTTCTAATCGGATCTTCTCTGGATTGACACCCATTTCGATTAATAATTGTTTTACCATTTCCGCACGCTGAAGGCCAAGTTTCTCATTATATTTCTTCGCTCCAGTTTCATCAGTATGTCCAATCAAAACGACATTCGAATAATCATTCCCGTGGCTTTCCAGCAGTGACTTTATCATTTCTCGTTCTTTCTGGGTTACCGCAGAAGAATTCACAGCGGAGAAACGAACAGTCATTTTGCGATTATTCATTATAGTCCTAAGTGTTTCTTCTGTCCTGTAATTAATCATCAATGAATTAGTGTCCACTTCACGGGCTATAATCGGAAGGCGATTTGGCATCGTCCTCTTCTTCATAGTTTTTGCCGTATTTTTCACTACAGTACGATTAGTCTTGGCCCTAGTTACAGTTCTCTTTTTTCTGCGTTTAGGCCGTCTTCTCCTTCTGCCAAACCAACCTCTATTTCTACGCTTACGGCTTTTGCGATATCGCTTTTTACTTTTTCTTCTTTTCTTGTATTTCTTCTTTTTGCTTTTACGCTTCTTTTTCTTTTTTACCTTTTTACTCTTCTTGTTTTTATCCAATTTAAAAAACACCTTTTCTGAGACTCTACGATAAACCAAAGCTACCTCACCGGCGCTTTGAATCGCTGGCGTCCTCTCTCCCATTGCTTGGTCAGCGGCTAACCAAATTTGCCAAGGGCCCATCTCCACTCCCAAACCATAATGCGGACCAAATTCGGAGATATAAGCGCCCCGCATCATAATTCCGCTAATTTTCGATCTACGGTTCATAGAAAGTCGGGCTTCTACACCTCCCATAAACCTCAGATTCCCCGCCTGTGTCTGCGCCAAAACTGTCGGGCTAAGTTGCCAACGATTTTTATCCAATACCCTTGCTTTTCCATAAAAACTGAAGAGCATTGGATAATCATAAGTGTTTTCGGCCGACCATTCCATGGACGGGTTATTTATATTCGTAGCGGAAAAGCCAACCCTAAACTTTTCTCTTCCCTTAGGATCAACAGAAAGCCATTCCGCTCCCGCTCCAAGAGAAAAAGTTGCGTCGCCCATATTCTCGCCAGGTTCCAAAGATGGCATATCACCTGAAAAGCCTTCCCATGGAACGAATTGGGAACCCGTTCGCCAACGATCAGCATCTAATCGATAATCGATTTTCTCTAATCCTGCACCCAGCATCAAATAGTTTCCCTTGCCGGCGCTAAATGAAACCGCCAATTGCCCTCCATAATCAACCTGTTTAAGCGAACCATCGCCTCGCGTATTATCGCTTAAAGCTGAAAGTCCAACAGCTATCAATGGTCCGTTTTCCTTAAATAACCTGAATGGATAAGAGAATCCTAAGGCGAAAGAATTCAATTGAACGGAATTACCCATCCATTGCGTCCTATATAAAGCATTTCCATTGATAGTCCCATCGGCGATTGACGCAGGATTAAATTGCGCTTTCGAAATATCGAATAACGAATAACGAGCTTGCTGGGCGTGAGCGGTAAAAGTGATAAAGGCCAAAGCCAAAACCGCAAAAATCCTTGTGATAGTCTGTTTCATCGGTATCTGCGATTAGCGGGTTAGCTTTAAAGTACCTTCTGTTTTTCCTTCGAAGTTTACGGGTGAACCGTCAGCAAACTTGCCTGTCAGTTTCCAATAATAAATACCCGCCGGTTGTTCTGATCCGCTTATCTTACCGTCCCAACCGCTTTTCGCTTCCTCGGGGGAACTTGCCTCATACATCAGTTGGCCAAAACGATTAAAAATCATAAAACCAAAATCATTGAATTTCGCATGATAAAATATCCCGAAAGTATCATTCGCTCCGTCACCATTAGGCGAGAATAGTTCGGGAATAAACACTGCGTACTTCACAGAAACCGAAAACTTGGACTCGTCTTCACAACCATGCTCATTCGTAGCTTTCAACGTATATTCACCATCCTCCAAGGCCTCAAAATTGATAGGGTTTGAGACCGATCCTCCGGGAGTCAACTCAAGAGATAATCCACCTTCACTTACGCTAATTGGAATTTCAAGCGGTTCCCCATAAAAAGCATCAGTGTTTGTTGATCCAACACTTACCTCAACCTTACTGCCGGCCAAAGTCAGTAAGCCATGTATACAGCGATAGGCTGGGTCATATCCAATCTTATATTCATGTACAAAGTTCCCGTCAATTACAGTCTCTGCGGAGGTTCCTTCTGTTCCAAGCGTAAGATTCTCCCACCAAAACCCAGAAGCGTTTTCAGAATTTGGATAAACGAATGTTTCCCCGTGACAGATTGTTTCACTCTCAATAAACAGTTTGTCATCTTCAGGATTCGCTTGCTGAATTGCCCAGATTACGTTTTCATCACAATCAACGGCTCCCACTTTATTTCCGAAAAGAACGTCATCACCTACAACTTCATAATCCAAGGTAACATGGTCACCCAAATCGCCTTTTTCCGAAGAAATCCAGTTGGCTAAAGACCCGTCGGGTAAGGAAAACTGAATAGTCTCTTTTGCGCAAGACAGCGTATCCGCTTTTAGTCTCACTGTACTTCCACGGAGACGAAGACGGCCGAATACGCATTTCTGTTCAGGATCATATCCAACCTCGAAGTTATTGACGAACTTACCTTCCACCTCAAAAGAAGCGTCGGAGCTCTCTTCTCCTGTATCCAGATTTTTCCACCAAAAGCCCGGCGCTCCATCCGGATTTGGAAAATCGAGTGAACGCCCTTCGCAGACTACAGTATCAATATCGAAAAGTAAATCCGCATCTGAATTTAGCTGTTCTATATTCCAAGCCCTTACCTCACACTCATCACTGTCTTTAATTTTGGCACTCAGAATATCATTCGCCTCAATTTTATAACTAATCGAAGAACTCTCACCTAAATCACCCGAACGCTCTGAATTCCATAATGCGGTAAGCGGAGAAGGCAAAGACAGGTCAAGCATTGTTCCAGCGCACAAAGCCGTATCAAGCTCTATTCGTTTTTCTTTTGGAGTTACGGTCACTTTACCCGACAAACAAGCGTGCTTGTTATCATATCCTACTATAAAAGAAAGCTTCTTGTCCCCTTCAATCAAAACAGCTTTTGATGTATTCTGAATGTCGGAATCTTCTGGCATCCACCATATAGGAGGCGTCCCTTCCCATTTCTCGAAACTATATTCGCTACCTTTACATACATCAATCTCTTTATCGTATAATTTCTTTCCGCCTGCGTCGGATACTTTTATATTCCAAACAAAATTATTTTTACAATCCGAGCTACCCCTCTCATTAGCGTAAACAGCATCTTCTTCGTCAGGCACTGTGTATTCTAATGAATTACCCTGTCCTAACATGCCGTATACATCGGAAAACCAAACAGCCTCCAGAGTTCCAGGCATCTTAAAATTTATCTTCTTACCTGAACAAGCCACTGTATCCTTTTCTATAAAATCAAAACAGACCCTCATTGGCTCATACTTCGGAAACGCCCCTGTAACAACACAGTCACCTGGTCTGTAAGTTTTTGTTTTAGGGTAATCAAGCTTATATGTATGATAGGAATTATCTAATGGAAGAATCTGGAGGATATAGTCTCCTTTTTCCAAATTCTCGATGATCATTGTATTCGTATTTGTATGATATGACGGACCTGTCACATAACGGCGATACTCCGTTTTACTATAATTTACCCCCGCAAAATGGTTTATCTTTAATGGCTTACCAAAGTCTTGAAGCCTCAACTCATATCCAATCACAGAACTTGAGCTATGGTCATCAGACGTCGACGGCCAAATGAGTACAAGCCGATCTCTGGCTAAAAAATGTTCAACTTTATCTACTAACCTCGGACCATAGTTTTTCGGAGCTTGATTTTCAAAAAACGCTATGGTTGTATCTTTAGAAACAAAAATGTCAAGATCACCGTCAAAATCATAATCAGCGGGGAAAGCCCTTCCTCCAAATGAAGAGGCGCTGTCAAAAGGTAACTCCCGTTCAAATCCTTTACTGGATCGCTTAAAAAAAACAGGGGGTAAACTATCGGAAGAAATCAATAAATCTGATTTCCCATCACTATTCAAATCGGCAATAAAAACAGAATTTGGGTACGGAACTTTTGTGTCGACTTCATAAATGGTATCCTTTAGCGTATTTCCCGCCTTTGCCCTAAGAAACCCTAATGAGTCAATATAAACCCAATCTTGGGTTCCGTCATCGTCAAAATCTTCTAACAGAAACAATGAACGCTCTTCGATTTCCCAATCTATCGTATCACGCTTTAATTTAAACTTTCCTTTATTAAATAAACTAATCGCCTCAGTGGAATCCGCTACTAAATAATCACGATACCCATCATAATTAAAATGACCAACCAGTAACCGGCCTTCATATGTCCCCAGAGTATCTTGTCGCCCTATTTCCGGCTTCCCCTCAAGCCACTCCAATAGACTTAGCTTTCCTTTTTCATCCAAAAAAACAAACTCCGCCAAGCCGTCATTATCCGCATCGGTAAGTTCGGCCTCAGACGGAACAAAACCTTTCGGAACAACGGACTTCAAAGTGTCAAAAGATATAGTCCCTATTCCTGAAAACTTTGGGAAAGTATGAAAAAGCGTATCCCCTCCGCCAAAAACGAAAAGACCCGGAACTTTGGATGATCCACCGTAACCAGCTCTAATTTTCATACCTTTCATATCAGGTAATTTTAAAATTAGGCTGTCTTTTTTAAATCCCGATTCATAATTCAATACGGTTGCGCTTTTCCCAGAGATTGTATCCCAAGCTAACACATCAAGTCTGCCGTCAAAATTGAAATCGTACCAAAATATTTCCGCGTCTTCGGGTAATCCGTAAACTTTCTTAAAAGGACTTTCGTCCGGCTTTTTAAAATCTTGTGCCCAAATAAAGGGACTGTACAACAAAGCCAAAATAATTGCTAAAAAGCGCAAACCGCTCATGTTCATTATTAAAATATGTGGATGGTTATCGGGATTTTTCCCGTATCTAAAAATTCATCAAATGTAAATTTATAATTATTTTATGAAATAAAAATACAGTTTTTGTTTTATATCAAAATAAAATCACACAATGATATAATTATACCCACTGAACTATGGAATGTAATTGAAATTATAACTCGGGAAGTTTATCTGCGTCCCAGTCTATCGGAGGATCATCGCATTTTGGAGCTTTTGCTGTCGGATCAAAAGTAGACTCTTGTTCTAACTCTTTGCGCCATTGTTCTCGTGATTCCGCCTTCAACCTAATTCTCTCATCACCTATAACCACTTTGGTATTTACCCTCCAAGCCCCTTTCTCTTTATCCGCATATTGGTTATAATCAATTGGTTCCAGTTCGCCCGTTGGCGGAACAAACGGCACCGTTTCCGGCCTGCGATAGCCCGAAGCCCCAAAGTCTTCACCCAAAACGTCGGCGCACTCTTCCTCTGTAATATCCACCACATCATCGTCGGTAAATGGCGTAATAGGATGATTGGCGTACGGACGATAAAAATCGATTCCATGTTTCGGGAAGATTCTCATAGCTTTTCGGATTGCATCATAATATGACTTTGGCGACTGTTTCATCATATCCGCCAAAGCGATGGTACGCAATGCGAAAAATGTTCTGCGGTCATTCTCAGCTCTTGTTTTAATTATATATTCATAATGAGCTAACCACTTCTCTACTTGCTCGGAAAGCCCTTGTCCCAGAAGCTTTTCCGACAAAGTGTGCATTCTCCTTAATTCCTTTTTATCTACCCGCTCTTCCAGTGGCCTTTGCGAATCCAATCTTTGCTTTGCACTAGCGTTTAGCCTTTCCAATTCCTGAGTTTCTTTCCTATACCAATAAGAGCTCAGCATTCCGGCTTCTCTCTGTCTCCTTTCCAAACCTGAAGTTACCCGACCGTAGAAACGCTTTACGCTTTCCAGCATTTTTTCATCCATTTCCCAGACGTTTCTGAAATATGAATCCTGACTCCAACCCGCTCCTTTCGCTATACGTTCTGTCAAACATAAATTCTCTTCCCCAAACCGTTCAGGATGACGTTCAATATATTTCTGTATAAAGTTTTTAAAGCTTTCGAAACCCTCGGGAGTGACCAAAATGATCATGATATTATCACGCCGGCTTCCTAAGTCTCCTAACGGCGAAACATCCATCCTAGAAACATGAGTTTCCCCTTTTTCATCGGGCGTATCCATCTCCCGCATCAAATCCTGGACAACTTGTAGCGTATGAGGCGCCATCGTATTCAGGTAAATATTGTATTCATATGGAATACTTTGGGTAGCCAAAGTCGGTTGTGAAGATAAATCTCCCATTTGCGCTCCCACATTACTGTCTGGCGAAATAGGATTATCCGGTTTTCTTTTACCGTACATCCCCACAAAATATGGCTTGAAATGACTTATATCTGTCAATTCTCCCAATTGCTTTTGTGAATATGTTCGTGGCGTGTACAAATCCCTATGCAAACGGATATTCGCTTCAACAGGGCGGTTCATTATACTGCGGATCAGTTCCCATAAAAACCGCTCACGTTCCTGGTCATTCAGGTAAGGTTTCCGCTGTGTCGGGCCAATAAAATATGCGTAAAGGTTTCGGTCCAATGTCTCATAATTAAAGCGACGAAAAGCCTGAAGGCGCTTAATTCTTCCATCCCAACATTGGTCTATCAACCCCAATAGTTCCTGCAAAGAGGCAGAAGCTTCCTCTCTCTCAAAAAAATCTTCCTGAAGCCAAAACTCCTGACTTACATTTTCCGCAAAACAAAGAAACCACCGTTTAGCGTAATCGTCTTCGCCTTCTACTATCGGACCATCTTCCTCAATTAACGTGTTCTGTCCTCCTTTAAGGCGAATCCTTGGGGCTAATCGCATAGCTCCACTCGCTGTTCTGATATAACCATAAGCATCCTTTCGCATGCGCACGGGCCGTAACATCGCTTGAATTACCGAGTCGCTTTCATTACTTCCCATCATCTGCGCAATTCTCCTCTGCTCGTAAATTTCGGGCCTGTGATCCAGTGCGGAAATACCCGAAGCCCCCGGCTTAGATGAAGGGGGCGGTTTCGATGGCTGTTTTGGTAAAAACATAAAACTGAAATGGCGAACATCTAGTACGGAAAAACCGCTTTATAGTAACCGAAATCTACATTTGCCGGTTACCGAAAACCGTATTTAAAAATTCAGATCAACCAAGTGTTCCAAAACACGAAAATAAACAACCATAAAACTTACGCCTATAAAAACTACTCTCCGGATTTCAAAAGCACAAGAAATGTCTTGAAATACCCACAAATCGTGTTTGTAGTGTATATAGAAGCGTCGGGGTCTTGTTTCCTTTTTGCCGAATACTTACTTTCGGATTCTAATTTCGTTTTTCCTATCTCGCCAAAATACTCGCGCCGGAGTTCTACGTCGTCGTGTGGTTTCCGTATCGTTGTCCGCAAAAGCGGACTAATGACACCGAGCCTTTTCCAGACCACACGATAAACGGAGACCGTTCCGCCCTCGATAGTCTTCCCGCCGATTTTTTACCGCAAAAGTCATGTGCTTTTCGGTTCGGAAAAACGCATTGTTTCAATAGGGCTAAAGCCCATTTATCCCGAACGTTCCCCTAATTGAACGATTGCGGATAATCTATGCCAAAAAATACCGACATGCGTAATAAAATAATATCGTTGGCCCTGCTTCTGATGCTGGCGCCTATTGCTTATACTTTCGGAACAGATTATAACATTCTTGATTTCGGAGCAAAAAAAGACACTACTTTCAATAGTTCAGTGGCAATAAATGCGGCGGTCAAAGCTTGCTTTGAAAACGGTGGCGGACGGGTTGTCATTCCTACCGGTGATTTCAAATCAGGAACTATCCGTTTACTCGATAACGTAGAGCTCCATTTGGAAAGAGGCGCAACATTATTCGCCTCAACCGATTATCGGGACTTCCCAAGGCAAAAACGGCCGGAATACAGATCGCAAAAAGATACGGGCGGGTGGTACTCGCTCTTATACGCCGAAAGCGCGTCAAACATCGCCGTTACGGGAAGCGGGACAATTGACGGGCAAGGCGCATTGCACGGAGCCCGACCAGACGCTACAGGGCGTGGAGACAAAGACGGTCGTCCGAGAAATATTTTGTTTATATCCTGTAAAAACGTTTTGGTAAAAGGGATAAAAATGAAAAACGCGGCAATCTGGAATCAACATTATTTGAATTGTGAAGATGTCTTGGTAACGGGAATCGATGTTTTCAATCACGGAAACCGGAATAATGACGGAATAGATATTGACGGTTGCAGACGGTTTATCCTTACCGACAGTCGTTTTGATTCGGATGATGACGCCGTTTGTCTAAAAAGCACAGGCCCTGCCCCATGCGAGGATATCGTTATCAGTAATTGCGTAATCAGCTCGGCGTGTAACGCCATAAAATGCGGAACGGAATCAACGGGTGGTTTTAAGAATATTAATATTTCCAATTGCGTGGTTAAGCCTTCCCGCAATCCGCATGTTCGCAAACACGGATCGGGCAAAGATATCGGAATTACGGCCGTTTCTTTGGAAATAGTAGACGGCGGAACTATGGATGGCGTAACCGTCAATAATATCACGGTTTACGGTACCGACGCGCCGTTGTTTATCCGATTGGCCAACCGGGCAAGAAAACACCGGGACGATGCCGAAAAACCAAAACCCGGATCGATGCGAAACATCTCGATCAGTGATTTTGTAGCTTACGGCACCGGGAATTTCACGTCTTCGATTACCGCCTCAAAAGGACAAATGGTTGAAAACGTAAGCATTAAAAATTTCCGAACTCTGGCAATCGGAGATATTTCAGAAAAAGATTTTAAGCGTTTGGTGAAAGAAAAACCAACAAGCTACCCACAGCCTACAATGTGGAGAAACTTGCCTTGCTCGGGTCTATTCGCCAGACATGTAAAAGGCCTTAGTCTTGACGGAATTTCACTAGAGGCTGGTGTAAATGATATCCGGATCCCTGTAATCATGGACGATATCCAAGGTTTACGAATTAATGGATTATCTGTCACCGGGAAAGTCAATCGCAAAAAACTCATTGAGTTATACGCTTGTCCAAAACCGGTTTTATCTCCTGGAGTGAAAAAAGTTGTTACTTCGAAAAAATCAGCTCCATTAAAAGAGGACGAACCTTTTTATCCATAAACAATAAAAACTTCAAAAACCCGCTTTAGCTTTAATACGAAAAGCGGGTTTTATTTTATCTATTTCGATAGTTCTATTCAAAATCAAAAGTAATTTCCAAATTAGCCTTTCCACCGTCAATTCTACGCGAATTAAAAGGGGTTGAGGCTGACATTGGGCCTAAATCACTCGTTTTTTTGAATTTGGTGCCAATCGGAGGAATTGAATGGAGAAAGGAAATATCACCAGCTGGGAATGAAGCCTTGGCTTGCCTTGAATTAGAAGGAAATTCTGGAGTCAACATTCTCAAAAAGATATCATCCGTATGTATATAGGCCTTAAAACCTGAGGTCCTCGTATTCAAGACCTTCACCCAATACGTCTCCGCATAATATCCTTTGAATTCTGGATATTTGTAGTCTGTGTTTGGAACACCCGTTTGTGTATTATTCAATTCTTTTTCCCACACTCCAAAGTCAGGTCCAGCAATTCTATTTTTCCAAACACGATGAGGGCCATTCCCCATCCAGCGCATTCCTGACACGTTTTCTTCAGGATAATTAAAACTAACCCCTGCATGCTGATGACCTCCCTTAGGAGTATAGGTTGCCAAAAGATTCAACAAGCCATTCTTCTTGATAGTCCAAACAAATGAATCATTATGTTTTCCGTTTTTCAAAAACGTTTTGATAATTACTTTTCCATCTTGAATATTAGCCTCGACCTTTTCTGTTTTCATCTCGGTACTCGCAAATATAGGCCCTTCACTTAACGGAATAACTTCACCTGATTTTGATACTTTCTTTAACATCCCAGAATCCTTCCCGAAAACGTAATTCAAAGTCCCTACTTTTACAATGTACGAATCCTTGTTCTCCTCCAAATCCACTTCTTTATCTGCTTTCGTATCCGTTTGTTCTTTCGCTTTAACAGAAGCAAATTTCACGGGCCAAGTCCAACGGTTTATCTTTCGTCCGTAACGATTAATAGCCGAAATTTCCAACGCATCCGCAGTTTTCCAATTCGCCGGTTTCTCAACTTGCAATATTCCGTTTTCTCCTGGCTTTAAAGCACTTTTTATTTTTCCATTGAAAATAGTTTTCGATGAGATTGAGCTATCCGGACTTGAATACTTAACCCAACGATATTCGAAGTTCACTTCAGAAAAATTCGTAAAGTGGTATCTATTCTGAACCCTAAAAAGACCGTCAAATTCAGGAGTTATATATCGTTTCTCAAAATAAACAGGGCTCCAAATTTTTTGAATTGTATAGAAACTAGCTTCTTTCTCCATATATGGACCAAGAATGCCGTCAGGAGCATGATTCCCATCAACATCAATAGCATTATTTTTATCCGTTCTTTCGATTCCTTCGTCGGCGAAAACCCATAAGAAGCCCCCTGCCGCTTGTGGGTGATTCCAAATTCTTAGCCAATAGTCTTCCAAACCTGCACCATGCCCACCATCATAAAGACCATGAAGGACCTCTGTAGGCAAGAATATTTTTCTTTTTTCAAAACCATCAAGAGCCAAATAATTATAATTGTGATAATGATAGGTATTTGTTTTTTGGAAAGATTGCCAAGGATGGAGAACTTCTCGCTTTTGAATATCGAGTTGAGCGAAATGATTATTCAAACTATTATTCCAACCACCTTCATTACCATTATCCCAAGCAATAATCGACGGATGATTCACATCGTCATCTATTAACTCCTTTACTAGCTTTTCACCGACTTCAAAGTCCAAGGTCGGTTTGTGCCAAGTACACAACTCATCAAGAACATATAATCCCAATGAATCGCAGACATCAAGCATATGTTTATCCGGCGAATAATGAGACATACGCACTGCGTTCATATTCATATCCTTGATCAGGTTCACAGCCTCTATACTGAGCTTTTTCGATGATGTTCGCCCAAATTTTGGATGAAAAACATGTCTATTCACGCCTTTTAACTTAATGCGAACCCCATTTACGTAAATACCATCCATTTCACGGAATTCGATAGTTCGAAATCCGAATTTTTCGAGATAACGATGAACAACTTTCCCATTCTTCTTTAATTCGAAAACAGCAGTATAAAGATTCGGCTCTTCTGAATTCCAAAGTTTTGGCGATTCAAGTTTTCCTGTCAGATAACTGTTTTTACTGGTTACGCCTCCCTTAAAAGTAGCAACTGTTCTTTTATCGGAATCGATAATATCTACTGTTAATGAAAAAACCTTTGACACTTTCGATAAGTCAACCCGCGACCGGAAGCTTCCATTAGCTTTCGCATCAATGGCTACACGCTTAATATGCGCTTTTGGCTTAACTTCCAGATATACTGGCCGAAATATTCCGCCGAATATCCAATAATCCGCTTTTCTCTCAGCATAACTTACCGATTCATTATCGGAATGCTTCTTTACCAATACCTCCAAACGGTTTTCTTTTCCGTATTTTAGCAACCGGCCGATTGAATAACTAAAGCGATAAAAAGCTCCTTGGTGGACAGGACCAACTACTTTCCCATTAACTTTTACAAGTGCGTCAGTCATTACACCTTCAAAAACAATCTCAACCTCCTTTGAACGCCAGCTTTTGGGTACGTTAAAAGTCTTTCGATATATTCCTTCTTCATTTAATCGTTTATCAAAAGGAACATGCCCGTAATCATAGGAACCGAACCCCTGTTGCTCCCAACAAGATGGAACCTCAATAGTGGCCCATTTTCCACTATTTTGCCCCGCGCTACAATAAAACTCCCATGTCATTGTATCATCAGCTCCTGTACCAGATAAGAATACGGTCTCGGTATTTTGCCCAAAAGTAAAAACCGAAATCAGAAGAAGAATAAATGTGGTTAGAAATCTCATAGTTTTAATTATTGTAAAAAATAAAGATTATTGGTAGGCGAAAAACAAAGACGTAACGATCTTATCGTATTTAAAAAAACAACAATAACAGCTAAACCTCTTCTGTTATTCGCCCCATAACAATAGGAATTCCAAGCCACCATTTCTGTCACTTGAAGCTCCATCGACAGTTTGAAATTAGTGCAAGCAGGTTACGATTCTGAAAAAACATTCTCTTATAACGTTCATTTAACGGTTAAATCTATTCACCCTAAGAATTGAAAAACATCTCGCTTGATATGTTTGAAGTCTATTTTAGCTTATTTTAGTGTGATAAATGTTTTTCAACGATCAATAAATGTCTTGTGAGGCGTATTTCGGAAAAATATAAAAGTTTGGTTCCAATTCGAGATAAATCATAATCGGCAAACCTTTATGCGTGACTTAAAAGAAATCGATGAAATTGTCAGCCAAATAACCAATAGCGAAACATTCGCCAGATCTAACACTAATATCACCTTATTAAGATTTCTAATTGAGTCCTCATTAGCTGAACGTGAACTTAAAGAGATCACAATTGGTCAAGAGCTATTCGGAAAAAAATATGATCCTGTAAAAAATGACAACAAAGTCAGGGTCTATGTCCACAACCTTAGAAAGAAGCTTGATCAATATTATAAAGCAGAAGGTGCACAGGATTCAATAAGGCTAAACATTCCTAAAGGTCGCTATATAGTCGAATTCCGTGAAATAACACCCACCAAGCAAACTAGATCAGAAAGAAAAACGTTTCTCCTAGTCTTAATTCCTGGAATATTACTTACCACATTTTTCATATATAAATCATCAATAAATAAGATCTCATTTTGGGATTCTCATTTTTCAAACGGCAAACCAACAGCCTTACTTATCGGAGATCATTTTACAATATCAGGCCCACTAGCAACAGGCGGAAACGGAATAATCAGGGACTACCAAATAAATACACAATCCGACTTTAATCGATTCTTAAACCGAAAGCCTGAATTTGCAGGAAAAGTTTCTCCCAATTCAATCCCTTACGTCACAAAGATGGGAATACATAGTGTATTTCAGCTATCAAATTGGTTTGCGAAAAACGACGTTCCTCTTTCAGTATCAATACTTTCAGAATGGGATAAAAAGAAATTGAATACCGAAAATGTGATTTATGTAGGTCAATCAAAAAATATGGGCATTTTACGGAATGTATTTCTAAGTACAAATCCTACTATAAAAACCCTCGGTGGAAAAATAACCCGTAATGAACCAGAAACAAATCAAGAACATATTTACCAATCACATCCATTCGGCAATTCAGTGGACTTTACTATTGTATCGTCAGTTAAAGGGAAAAATAATAATCGCTTGACCTTTTTTATTTCCGAAAATGATATTGGAGCAATTAACCTTGTTCGTTACTTCACAAACCCTGATTCAGTAATCAGTTTTTACGATCGCCAAGAACTCCACAACCAAGACTTTACGGCTGTTTTTAAAGTTGAAGGTTGGGAAAGAACAGGGTTCAAACGAAAACTGGTATCAATCGATAAATTCTAAAACTATCCCTGCTCTTCATTACATATTGTTAATATCTAAAACCAATTATTTTTGATCTCTATACTTATCTTACCGCATCAATAACCAAATGAATTACAACAAGATGCGTTACACTTTTTTCATTCTCCTCTTATTCCCTTACCTGTTGTTTGCCCAAGCAAAAAAGGGGAATTATAGAATAATGCAAGGCCCAATGATTGGGGCTACCAGCCCCACAAGCGCTTTGGTTTGGGCTCGAGTGTACAGTAAAGTATCCGTAAAAATCGCTTATCGAATAGCGGGAACAGATTCTGAATACACATTCAGCCAAGAGGTAATTCCTGAGAAAGAGAAAAAATATGTTATTAAAATCAGATTGAAGGATCTAGAGGCTTCAACTGAATACGATTATCACTTTCTAATTGGAAACAGAAAAGACCCTTTCCAATGGGCATTTCCAGATTTTACTTTTAAAACTGCTCCAAAGCTGGGTATGAATCAGAATATAACCGTGGCTTTTGGATCTTGTGCGCGTTATCAAGAAAATTCAAGGCAACTTGTCTGGAATGAAATCAGAAAAACAAACCCTGATTTTTTTATTTGGATGGGAGATAATATCTATGGTGACGCTCTTGATCCTGATATTCTAGCCGAAGAATACCAAAGGCAACGAGAAGTACTAACTCTTCGACCATTTCTAAGAAACGTTTCCCAATTAGCCATTTGGGATGATCATGATTACGGACTAAATAATCACGACCGTACACATCCAGGAAAAAAAGAGGCCAGAGAACAATTTGGACTGTATTGGGCTAACCCTAAAGAAGCTGATCCAACGGGGCAAGGTATTTACTTTAAACAAAAGTATGCAAACCTAGACTTTTTCTTTTTGGATACACGGTATTTCAGAGACCCGAATAAAGCTCTTGATAATGGAAAAAAAACGATGCTTGGAAAACGTCAATTAAAATGGCTCCAGTCGGAATTATTAAAAAGTGACACACCCTTTAAGGTTTTGGTTTCCGGAAGTGCTTGGTCACAGGCAAAAGGTATGGGAGGTGATTCTTGGGCCTCATACCAAAAAGAGCGGAATGCTATTTTCAACTTTATTAGGGACAATAATATCGAAGGCGTTGTAATGCTGTCTGGAGATACACATGTCGCCGAATTGAATTGAATTCCTTGGTCAGAACACGGAGGATATGATTTTTACGATATGGCCAGTTCGCCTTTGGCCCAGACTGCTGACGGTAACGGATGGATTAGTAAACGACCAGAAAGACGTATTCGCCAAGTCTATTTTTCGCAACCGAATTTCGGGTTATTGAATTTCTATCTTGATAACGAGCGCCCTTATCTCACTTACAAAGTAATTGGAGAAGACGGCAGACGGGTCTGGATATAATACCCCTGAATTTTCGGACCAGTGTCTTAGTTTAAAAATCACTAAATTATGGGCATGAAAACGAGAACGACACGCAGAAAATTCAGCGCCAAATTCAAGGCGGAAGTAGCGATCGAAGCACTGAAGGAAAGAGAAACCACCCAAGAACTCTGCAGACGGTACGATCTTCACGCCACCCAGATTTCACAATGGAAAAATGAGTTTCTGCAGCGCTCGTCCAGCGTTTTTGAGGGTGGCAAAGATAGAAAAGAACACGAGAAAACGGAGAAGGCGACAGACCAACTGTACAGTAAAATAGGAAAGCTTGAGATGGAAAACGACTTCCTAAAAAAAAGCTTAAAGAAGTTGGGGCGTCTATAGATTTGCGTCTCCTTGTCGACCCCGGGGATAAGCTGAGCATTCGCCGTCAGTGCGACTGTCTGGAGCTTTACCGTTCGTCATACTACTACAGCCCAAAGGGGGAAAACGCGGAAAACTTGGAGTTGATGCGCCTTATGGACCGGCACATGATCGACGAACCCACGGCGGGAGTTTTGCGCATGAGATCAGCCTTGCGTGACCAAGGATTCAACCCTTCCTATGAAAGGGTTAGGCGCTTGATGCGCAAAGCGAATCTCTACCCTATTTACCCGAAAAAGAATCTGAGCAAGCCCGGAGAGGCAAAATACGTTTACCCGTATCTGCTTAAGGAAAAGAAAGTTGTCAGGAAAAACCAGGTCTGGTCGATAGACATCACTTATATAGCCATGGCTAGCGGTTTCATGTATATGACGGCGATTATCGACGTCTACAGCAGGTACATAGTGGGTTGGGGTTTGAGCAATACGCTTGAGGCCGCGGCGTCTTTAAAAGTGGTGCGTGAGGCCGTTGAGATTCACGGTAAACCGGAAATACTCAACAGTGACCAAGGTTCCCAGTTCACTTGCGGGGAATACGTGAACTATCTCAAGAAAGAGGGAATAAACATCAGTATGGACGCCAAAGGCCGAGCCTTGGACAACATTTACATCGAACGCTTTTGGAGAACGCTAAAAAGGGACCATATTTACCTGAATCCGGCCGACAACGGTTTAAAGTTGTATTTGGGGATAGAGAAATGGTTGCGACGCTACCACAACAGGGATCACCAAGGAATCGAGAACCTGAAGCCGGAAAATGTTTTTAGCGGAGCGTCAAAAGCGAAAGCCACCGCGTATGCCCATGCAAATATTGATAAGTCCAAGAAAAAACAGAATGTGAAAGGACTTATCAACATTCACACGGGCTCGACGATAGCGACAACCGTTTAAAATTTACTTAAAAATCGACTTTACTGGTCCTAAGAATCGAGGGTACTATAGGAAAACATTCATTCTATACGCCGATGAATTGGTAAATAAGCGAAAAACATGGGATCAGAAAATGGATAAACGTTCCAAAGAGCGATATAATAAATCAAAAAATGGAGAGGCTTATTATTAATCGGGACTGGTACTGTTTCATTAGACACCGTTTCAAAAGTGTTTAAAATGAAGCAGTACCACAAACTAACTAACTTGAGATAATTCTTTCTACAACCATTTTACGCAAAAGCTCTTGAGTATATCTCCAAATGGTAAGCGAACCATTCCTTATACCTAATAACTTTTCTTTTATTTGTGAATAGCCGATCCCGTATTCTTTCCATGTACCTCCCCCATTGGATTCATTCTGTAAGGCCGGTTCAAACCGGTCCATCGCCTTTGCGAATCTTGCCTCTGGCGTCTTCCCCTCCTCAAATTCCTGCCACACACTTATCATTTCATCAGCCTGATCTTTAGGTAATAAACCAAAAATACGTTTCGCCGCTCTTAATTCATCTTTTGTATTCACGTGGTCTTTTTTCGCGTCAAACAAAAACGTATCGCCTGCGTCAATCTCGACTAAATCATGAATAAGAACCATTTTGATAGTTCTAAGCGTATCAAATTTTTCATCAGCATGTTCTGCTAGTGTTAAACACATCATAGCCAAATGCCAGCTATGCTCAGCGTCATTCTCGTGTCTTTTACTTTCGAATAGCCTTGTTTTACGTTGGATATATTTCACCTTATCAATTTCTCGAATAAATTCGAGTTGTTTTTGTAAACGATTTTCGTTTTTCTCCACAGTCATCTCATTTTGTTTTCACAAAAGAAGCAGATTGGCGAATTCCAATAAAGGACATTTGTCCCAAGACATACAATATGATTAGAAAGAACAAAAATTTAGGAAGTTTACTCTCATCGCTTAAAACTATGGGAGAAGCCATTGATGTATTAGAATACCCTGCCAATGATGTTCTTCTAGAGCAAGAAAAAGCTAGTCGCCATGTATTCATTATAAAGAAAGGCCTTGCAAAATGTTCTCAAACCGAAGCGAATGGTAAAGGATTCGTTCAGGAACTCTTCGGACCAGGTGAGATCTTCGGAGAGGTTGAGGCATTAAACGAATCATTAAGTTTTTGCCGAATTGACGCACTAACCAAAACCGAGGTATATAGAATAACAACTCCCGATTTTTTACGCCTATTAGATGAAAATAAAAAGTTTAATAGAGAAGTGTTAAAGGCTATTTCAAAGAAAATCATGTACAAGGCCCAACGTCACGCATTTAACCAATCTCATTCTTTAGATGAAAATTTTCAAAGACTCGTATCTGAATTTCCCGAAATACTAGAGGCTGTCTCAAAACAAGATATCGCTGATTATTTGGGGGTTAGTCTTCGCAGTTTTAATCGGAGTTTGCAAAAGCAGACTCCCAGAAACAACTTTAAATGATGCCTTTTTTACTTAATAAAAAATCAATTCCAATAAGGTTAAGCCTTTAGTCTCACTGACTAATGCATAATTAAAATTACGTTTTCCATATCTCAGGCCTCATCTTTTTAATGCGATTAGAACCTCTTACTATAGTACCCTCGATTCTTAGGACCAGTAAAGTCGATTTTTAAGTAAATTTTAAACGGTTGTCGCTATCGTCGAGCCCGTGTGAATGTTGATAAGTCCTTTCACATTCTGTTTTTTCTTGGACTTATCAATATTTGCATGGGCATACGCGGTGGCTTTCGCTTTTGACGCTCCGCTAAAAACATTTTCCGGCTTCAGGTTCTCGATTCCTTGGTGATCCCTGTTGTGGTAGCGTCGCAACCATTTCTCTATCCCCAAATACAACTTTAAACCGTTGTCGGCCGGATTCAGGTAAATATGGTCCCTTTTTAGCGTTCTCCAAAAGCGTTCGATGTAAATGTTGTCCAAGGCTCGGCCTTTGGCGTCCATACTGATGTTTATTCCCTCTTTCTTGAGATAGTTCACGTATTCCCCGCAAGTGAACTGGGAACCTTGGTCACTGTTGAGTATTTCCGGTTTACCGTGAATCTCAACGGCCTCACGCACCACTTTTAAAGACGCCGCGGCCTCAAGCGTATTGCTCAAACCCCAACCCACTATGTACCTGCTGTAGACGTCGATAATCGCCGTCATATACATGAAACCGCTAGCCATGGCTATATAAGTGATGTCTATCGACCAGACCTGGTTTTTCCTGACAACTTTCTTTTCCTTAAGCAGATACGGGTAAACGTATTTTGCCTCTCCGGGCTTGCTCAGATTCTTTTTCGGGTAAATAGGGTAGAGATTCGCTTTGCGCATCAAGCGCCTAACCCTTTCATAGGAAGGGTTGAATCCTTGGTCACGCAAGGCTGATCTCATGCGCAAAACTCCCGCCGTGGGTTCGTCGATCATGTGCCGGTCCATAAGGCGCATCAACTCCAGATTCTCAGCGTTTTCCCCCTTTGGGCTGTAGTAGTATGACGAACGGTAAAGCTCCAGACAGTCGCACTGACGGCGAATACTCAGCTTACCCTTGGGGTCGATAAAGAGACGTAAGTCTATAGACGCCCCAACTTCTTTAAGCTTTTTTTTAAAAAGTCGTTTTCCATCTCCAGCTTCCCTATTTTACTGTACAGTTGGTCTGTCGCCTTCTCCGCTTTCTCGTTCTCTTTTTTTTCCTTGTGCCCTTCAAAAACGCTTGCTGAGCGTTGCAGAAACTCGTTCTTCCATTGTGAAATCTGGGTGGCGTGAAGATCGTATCGTCTGCAGAGGTCTTGGGTGGTTTCTCTTTCCTTCAGTGCTTCGATCGCTACTTCCGCCTTGAATTTGGCGCTGAATTTTCTGCGTGTCGTTCTCGTTTTCATGCCCATAATTTAGTGATTTTTAAACTAAGACACTGGTCCGAAAATTCAGGGGTATTATATACCGCTTCCTTGAAAAACTTTTTCACTGAAGAAAAAACACCACTTACTGAAAAGAATCCCTCTATTTAAAGTGTCTTCCTTATTCTTGTTTCGTGAATCATCCGTAGGATAAATCTGGGAGCATGAAAAGAAAGATAATTGTTATAGTCGCTTGTTTGGTGTTAATGACTGTGGCGTTTTTCGGAATGAAGATGCTAGCGGGAAAAAAGAAAAGGCCCGAAAGAAAACCCGCAACAATAGAGACTAAAACCGTAGCTACAACGACAGTACACAACAAAAATATAAGAGCAGAAATTCCACTATTAGGAAAAATAGAAGCCGCTGAACGCATAGAGCTTTATGCGGAGGTAAGCGGAGCTATGTTAAAGACTCCAAAGCCTTTCCTTGAAGGCGTAACTTTTCAAAAAGGTGAACTTCTGTTGAGTATTGATAGCAGAACCCAAGAAAGTGAATTACGCTCAATGCGAAGCCAATTACTTAATCTAATCGTTCAGATGTTGCCTGACCTAAAATTAGATTATCCAAAGAGCTTTGCTCGATGGGACGCCTACGCTCGATCATTTAAAATTAATGAACCTGTAAAGGCACTTCCTGAAACTGTTACAGACCGGGAGAAATATTTTTTAGCAGCAAAAAACATCCCAAAAACTTTTTACGATATCCAGTCCAGAGAATCTACGTTGGCTAAACACCGCATATATGCCCCGTTTAGTGGAGAGATTACCGAAAGTCTTATAAAAGCAGGAACGCTTATTCGTACAGGACAAAAATTGGGTGAATTTATTAAGCCTTCAACATTTGATCTTGAAGCTTCTGTCCCACTTTCCGATGCCTCCAAAATTAAGAAAGGCGCTACAGTTACTCTCCATGCAACGGGAGACTCTACCACATATAAAGGTAAAGTAACGAGGATCAATAGTGCTATCGATCGAAATACACAAACCGTAAATGTGTATGCCCAAATTGAAAGTCACTCGCTTAAAGAAGGAATGTTTCTCACGGGTACTGCGTCAATCGGTGTATTTGAAAACTGTTTCGAATTACCACGGCGTCTAATGCGGGAAGACGGAAGCGTATTGACGCTTAAAAACGGAAAAGTTATAACCCTAAAACCCGAAATACTTCAAGTAAAAGAAGATGTAGTAATTGTTAGAGGTTTTCCTGAAGGTAGTAAGATTCTTGAAAATCCAGATAACTACTCACCCGGAATGAACATTTCGCCAAAAATAAAGAACTCCATCCCACCCAATAAAAATGGAAATAAGCAAAAAAACAAGAAACGTGGTAATGGAGGAGGAAATGGCTTAGGCCACAAGCGTTCGTCTAACTAAAGAAGAAAGCGATGAGAAATTTTATCGGATACTTCGTCAAATACCCAATAGTCAGTAACCTATTGATTCTTTCGATCATTGCTTTCGGATATCTCTCAATGGGAAAGGTACGTTCCACTTTGGTTCCTTTGGTTGATTCGAATATGGTCATCATAACAGTACAATACCCCGGTGCTTCACCTGAAGAAGTTGAAAAAGGTATTACCCAAAAAATAGAGAACGAATTAAGGGGAATTAATGGTATTGAAAAATTCACTTCTTCATCAAAGGAAAATAGTGCGCGTATAGTGGTCGAGCTAAAAATGGAGACCGACCTTAACGCCGCCTTACAAGAAGTAAAAAACGCAGTAGATGGTATTAATTCATTTCCTGCGGAAATGGAACCTCCAGTAGTCGAGAAAAGATTATTCGCCACAAAAGCTGTCACATATGCGCTAAATGGTGATTTACCGTTGACTGAACTTAAAGCACTCGCACAAAAAATCGAAGATGATTTAAGGCTGGAAGCTGGAGTTACCGAATTGGATATACGTGGTTTTCCGAAAGAAGAAATACAAATTGCCCTTAAGGAAGAGGACATGCGACGCTTCGGAATCACTTTTCAGGAAATATCTGAAGCCGTTCGAAAAAACAATATTGACCTTACAGGCGGTGCTCTACGCGGACCAGACGAGGAATTAGCGATTCGAACAAAACAAAAAGGATATTTCGCAAAAGATTTGCGTGATATAATAATCCGCACAAACGAAACAGGCGCAAAGGTACGTCTGGCAGATGTAGCGAGAATAACAGATCGCTGGGAAGAATCGCCAAACCGCCTATATGTGGATGGTAAACCTGCGGTAGAAATACAAGTGAATTTTTCGCCTACAGAAGACTTAATCGTTATTTCGGAAAACACCCGAACCTATTTCGATGAATTCAATAAAAAGAACATAACAGCTAAAGCCACTCTGATTCGTGATCGTTCGGAACAGATATCCGTAATGCAAGACGTTTTGTTGAATAGTGGCGTTATAGGAATTGCGCTTGTTCTACTTTTCCTTTCGCTATTTATAAATCCTAGACTTTCGTTTTGGGTAGCTTTTTCTATTCCACTATGTTTTATGGGTATGTTTATCGTCGCATACCTAGCCGATATCACGCTGAATAAAATGTCACTTTTCGGGTTGATTATAGTCATCGGTATTTTAGTCGATGATGGAGTCGTTATCTGTGAATCCATTTACCAAGAATACGAAAAAGGAAAATCTAAATACCAGGCCGCAATAGACGGAACGCTTAATGTATTTCCTTCAGTATTTTCGGGTGTATTAACTACAATGGTCGCTTTTTCAACTTTCTTTTTCCTTGGCGGGAAATTCGGAACTATGTTTTTCGAATTAGGCATTGTAGTAGTCGCTACTCTTGGTTTTTCGTTATTGGAAGGCGTAAGTACCTTACCCGCTCATATCGCTAATTCGAAAGCATTAGCTACAGCACGTAAAGACAAAAAGTTAAGCATAGGTGAAAAATTCTTAACAACCATAAGGGAAAGATACTTTATGGCTTTCCTTAAAAAATCTACCGAATACCGTGCATTAACATTAATGTTTCCTCTAGCTCTAGGCTTATTAACTTATGGTGCTATTCAGGGTGACGTCATTCGCATAGGAGACACAAACGTAGATGATAACAGCGAAGCTGTAGTAACCTTAAAGATGCCCGCAGGCACTCCGGAAGTCGAAACCCTACAGTGGTTAAATCATATTGAAAGACAAGCTATCGAAACTGGAAAGTATTTCGATGATCTATATCCGGGCGAAGAACCTCAGACCATTACTTTTATCACAAAATCGATTAGCTCAGCGGATCAAGGCGAGATCAAAGTTAGTTTGATAGGATCGAATAAACGTTCATTTAGTTCGGAAGATTTCGCTAACGAATTAAGGAATAGTGTAGGAAATATTCCGACTGCCGAGAAACTTGAATATGTACAAGAATCAAAGTTCGGAAAACCAATTTCCACTTATCTTGTAGGAGATGACTTGGATGAGCTTAAAGACGCCAAACTTTGGCTTAAAGATAAACTCAGTGAGCTTTCTGACCTTAAAAACGTAAATGACGATGACGTAGAGGGAATGCGTGAAGTGAAAATAACGCTAAAAGAACAAGCGCACCCTTTGGGAATCAACCTTGATGATGTTGTTAGCCAAGTTCGTCAAGGCTTTTACGGGCAAGAAGTACAACGGTTGACACGAGGAAGAGATGAGGTGAAAATAATGGTTCGTTATGATCAAAAAGAGAGAAGTACACTCGGTCAATTAGAAAATATGAGAGTACGCCTAAACGGTGGGTTGGAAGTTCCATTACGCTTAGTGGCCGATCTGAGTTTTGAAAGAAACGTAACGGTAATTAATCACCTTAACGGAAAAAGACAAATAAACGTAGAAGCTGACTTAGCAAACACATCAGTAAGTATGTCGGCTGTAAAAAGGGAAATCAATAAAAAGATTATACCCGAGATGCTCGATAGGTTCCCTGATATAACCGTTGGAGCAGGCGGAAGATCTGAAAGAATGAAGTCCACTTATGAATCTATGGAAACAGTTGTCCCTATGGTTATGATAGTAATTATCGGTATTATTATACTCACTTTCAGATCACTCTCCCAAACGTTTTTGGTTATTTCTCTTATTCCAACCAGTATGATCGGAGCCGCTTGGGGCCATTGGTTCCATGGCTACAGTATTGATATGCCATCCTATCTCGGTATGGTAGCCTTAATTGGCGTTTTAATAAATGATTCGATCGTATTGATCGACGCATTTAATAAAAACATTAGAAAAGGCACTGATTTCCGTAACGCGCTTACAGAAGCGATACGGTCTCGTTTTCGTCCTATTCTATTAACTACATTAACAACCTGCGCAGGACTATTCCCGATTATTATTTCCAGTAGCCCGGAAACACAATTTGTTGTTCCTATGGGCATCTCACTATTCTACGGATTACTATTCGCAACGATCCTAACGCTTATCGTTTTACCGTCTATGATGCTTACCGCAAACGAAGCGAAGAGATTCTTTAAATGGGTCTGGACAGGCGAAAAACAAAGTGCCGAATCTGTGGAACCCGCTACAAAAGATGAATTAGTTAATCTGGAAGCTTAAAAAGTAATGGATAAATAGTATTGGCTATTGGATTATTCGGGATAAGGTTCGCTAGTATTTACTCTTTGCTAATCATTTTTCTCTTCCACTACTCCCCCCAGTTAAGTACTATTCACAATCCGATCTCCTTTTCAATCTAATTGAGTTGTCATGAAACATATTCATATATATATAATCCTATTAATAGGATTTGGAACTTGTTGCAATACTGCAAAGGCTCAAAACGAAAAAAAAGAACTGCTTAACTATAGCCAAGCTGTTTCAATTGCTTTGGAAAACAATCTTTTGATAAAAGTAGAAAACAATAAAGCCGAAAAGGCATCGAACCGTGCCACTTCCGGAAATGCGGGCTTATTGCCAACCTTTAGCGTCGCCTCAGACATTCGCTATACTGACGGAGTTAACGCAAGTGTTGGTCGTGAAATAAGGCATACTTCGACTTCCGCAGGTGCGGAATTGCGTTACATACTGTTCGATGGAATGGGAAATATAAATACTTTTAGAAAACTAAAAGGAGAAAAGCAATCCGCTGAATTTGCACAGCGAGCTGAGATAGAATCTATAATTGTCCGTGTTTCCGATCATTTTTATAATCTCGCAACTAGTTATGAAAGCCTTCGCATTGCAGAAGAAGGCATGAAGATTTCATCGGATCGCTTAGCTCGGGAGAAAACAAAATTTGAATATGGAAATGTTAATAAAGTAGCTGTGTTGCAAGCCGAAGTCGATTTGGTATCTGATAGCTTACTTTATTTGGATATGGTTAATGAAGTGGCATTAGCCAAGGGTAACCTCAATACTTTGCTTAACCGTGAGGCTTCGTATGATTTTCAGATTGATCCAAGAGTAAGTACATTCATGAATTTAAGTGTAGATCAGTTAAAAGAGAGCGCATTAAAGCAAAACGCAACCTATTTGGAATATACCAAGGATACTGAGCTCAGTAAATTGAATTTAAGAATAACTCAAGCAACACTATACCCTAGCCTCTCTCTTAATTCTAGCTACGGTTGGAACCAAGTCACCCAAGATGAATTCAACCCACAATTTGATAATCCAGCAGCCACGCTTAATGCAGGCCTTACACTTTCCTACAATATATTCGACGGTAAAAAGAAAAGTATAGAACGCCAAAATGCAAAAATAGATCTGGAAAACAGCCAGTTACTTAAAGACCAATATGAACTGGACCTAAAACGAGATATCGAAAACAGGTATGCTTCGTATCAAAACAATCTAAACAAGTTAAGACTTCAACAAAGTAATCTTCGAGTAGCTGAACTAAACTTTGAACAAGTCAAAGACCGTTATTCGTTAGGGCAAATGACCGCTACAGAGTTCCGCGAAGCTCAATTGAATTATCTCGAAGCCCAAAGTAACCTAGTCAAAGCTAGATTTACTGCTAAATTAGACGAAATTGACTTATTGAGACTAAGTGGCGGTTTACTACTGAAAAAATATTTTAGCCTATAGCATATGATAAGAATTGAGTAATTTCTTTCCAAAGAAACTCAAAATATCAATTATAAGCACCACTCTAATTGATAGGAGAAATTTTAAAATTGAATTCGAGACTCCAAATTCATTATCTTCAATAACATGGATACCCTTGCAATAGATAAATGGCAAGACTCGAAATACAAAAAAGGATGACCTTCAGCGTAAAAAGTATACTACCAGAAAGCCTGCAACAAGAGGTAAAACGAATTCTGAATATTCGTTGGGTCCAACATGTTGGGTTCTGGATATGGATTATAATGTTCTCCTTTATTGTCTCCAACAGTTTCCAACAAGAAGACCGTCCTTTTTGGGATCAACTACGAAAATCATTTTCCATGACGGTGATAGGGATGCCCGCATCATATTTTAACTTATATATTTTGGTCCCTCGATACCTTAATCAAAAAAGGTATTTCATCTATATTCTCAGTGCCCTACTTTCCATACTTGCGATAAGTGCATTTTCATATTTCATTTTCTTTGAGTGTGGTTGGGGATGGTTTGAGGAAACAATGTTTCGCAGGAAATTGGCAGAAAAGGGAATGTCTAAAATCATTCTCTCTATGTTTTATCGGAACCTGAACATCTGCTTAATGACTGCCGCCGTTCATTTTGCACGAAGAAATATAAAGGCAAAAGAAAAAGCACTCCAACTGGAAGAGGTCAAAAAAGAAAAATACCAAGTGGAACTCAATGCCCTTAAAGCGCAAATCAATCCCCATTTTCTGTTCAACTCCCTAAACAGTGTTTATGCTCTTACGCTTGAAGGCTCTAGAGAAGCCCCTGATACAGTTTTAAAGATTTCAAACCTCATTAGTTATATACTCTACCGTTGTGAAGACGATAAGGTTCCTGTACAAAAAGAGGTTGCTTTTCTTAAAGACTATGTCTCTTTAGAAAAAATAAGGATAGATCCAGCTGTAGATATCCAGCTTGATATTCAAAAAATTATCGCCCCATATAATATTGCTCCCCTCCTTCTATTGCCCTTGGTTGAAAACGCATTTAAACATGGAATAATCGATCAGAGTGAAAAAGAGTTTGTGCATATACGACTAGAAGAAAAAGGGCGTAAATTCTTTTTTGAGGTAACTAACTCATTCCAAGAAATAAAACAACACAATACAGAAAAGGGAGGGATAGGTGTCGCAAACGTAAAAAAACGCTTGAAGTTGATCTATCCGAACAAGCATTCACTAAACATCAGTAAAGAAAATGAGGTTTTCAAAGTTCAGTTAGAAATTGACCTTGAGTGAATCAGACTATGTCCAATTTGTAAAACAAGAGGACCCTTCTCGTTCTCAGATTCACCATACTTCTTCAATTAAAATTGAATCATTTATGAATTTAAATTGTCTAATTGTTGATGACGAGTCATTAGCTCGCCGAGTAATCAAAAGATTTCTGGATGACGTTCCTTTCCTTACATTAGTGGGGGAATGTAAAAACGCAATAGAGGCTTCGCAAGCGATTCGTGAAAATGATATTGACTTAATTTTTTTAGATATCAATATGCCCAAGCTCTCCGGTCTAGATTTCCTAAAAACACTTCCTAATCCTCCAATGGCTATTGTAACCACCGCATATCGTGAATATGCTCTGGAAGGTTATGAATTGGATGTAGTGGATTATATAACCAAACCGATTGCTTTTGATCGTTTTTTAAAGGCAGTAAATAAGGCACAAAAAAGGAAAGAAGAAACTATGCCACCGCAATCGGTAGAAAAAGATACGGCATCCAATTTCTTTTTCGTGAAAACAGACAAAAAACTACAGAAAATAAATGCCGATGATATTCTTTATATTGAAGGTTTCGGTGAATATGTAAAAATCCACACTGAAAAAGAATGTGTGATTACGTATCTGGCATTAAAGAGCTTGGAAGAAAGCTTATCCCCATCAATTTTTGTTCGTGTCCATAAATCTTTTATTATTTCTATTCCAAAAATCAACAATGTAGAAGCAAACATTATCCGTATCCAACAACATCGTATTCCAGTTGGGCAAGGCTATAAAAAAAGATTTCTGGATAAAGTAAAGGCTTTGACAAGATGAACTTTCACCGTCAAGGCCTTTATCCGCTTACGTGTTCCGTTTCTAAAAACTTTTAGAAAAGATTCTCCGTAACTAGAACCACGCTTTCCTCACGTTTGTCCCCCGTCGATTTATCAATACTACTCAAGTTCTTTTTCGTCTATTGAAAACCACTGAAGTATTTGCAGACTTATAACCTCGTTGGTCCCGAAAAGAACACTACTGCACGACAAAAGCCATATCTCGGTATGTTTCAGAGCGATGTACTCCTATAAAAAAAGAGATTGCTATTTCTAACAATCTCTTTTAAATCATGAAAAAACATAATAATCAAATTTTCGCAAATACCCCGAGCTGATTCAGAAAGACCAAAACCATAGCTATCGGAGCAAAAAATCTTACTAAGAAATAAAACATTGGAAACAAGGCGTCTCCGTATTTTCCGAAACTCGTGAATTCGTTCTTTACCGTTTCAGTTTTCATTATCCACCCACAGAAGACTAGTAATGCCAAACCGCCCAATGGAAGAATAAGATTGGAAACCGTAAAGTCAAACAGATCGAAAACCGTTTTTCCAAAAACAGTATGATCAGCCCACGGCCCAAATGAAAGTGTGCATGGTATTCCAGCAATAACCAAGAGGCTCATCATTGTAAAAACCGCACTTTTTCTTTTCAACTTAAACTCTTCAACACAGTAAGCCACAAGTGTTTCAAGGATGGAGATTGAGGAAGTAAGCGCCGCAACACCCAATAGGATAAAGAAGATCAAGCTAAAGAAATAGCCCCCTGGCATTTGACTAAAGATATTCGGCAAAGCTACGAAAATAAGGCCAGGACCAGCTCCAGGGTCGATATTGTACGCAAAAACTGCAGGGAATATCGCTACGCCAGCCAATAACGCGATAAGCGTATCCGCAACACTAATCTGCGAAGCGATCCCACCTAAGTTTTCGGATTTTTTGATATAAGAACCATAGATCACCATGGTACCCAAACCAACGCTAAGCGAGAAGAACGCCTGCCCCATAGCGTTAAGGATTACGTTACGGTCAATCTTGGAGAAGTCGGGATTAAACAAAAACTCTATGCCCTTTGACGCTCCATCCAGTGTCAATGCGCGTATATCTAGCACAATGATGATAACAAATAACATCGGCATCAAAATTTTCGAATAACGTTCGATACCTTTCTGTACTCCGAAAAAAACAATCCATCCCGTAGCAATAATAAATATGGCTTGCCAGAAAATGCTTAAAGTGCTGTCGGCTATAAATTGAGAATTAAATGTCTTAAGCGATTCCGTATCCAACCCAGAAAGCTCACCCGCAGCAGATGCATAAATATATTCCAATGTCCAACCTCCTACGGTACTATAAAAAGCCAATAGCAGAAAAGCACCGAGAATCCCCATTTGCCCTACCCAATGCCACTTTGAGCCCGGGGCCAAATCCTTAAGCGCACCAACAGCATTACGGTGCGTAGCCCGACCAATAATAAAGGCCGAAAGCATAGCGGGCAAACCAACCAACACTACCGCCACCAAATAAAGGATAATAAAAGCCGAACCACCGTTGGTCCCGGTTACGTAAGGGAATTTCCAAATATTGCCCAAGCCGATAGCCGAGCCCGCCGCCGCCGCGATCACTCCCATTTTTGATGAAAAGCCGTCTCTATTTTTCAAAATGATAAATCCTGTTTCGTCCTATCAAGAATAAAACTGTTAAACATAGCCTTGTTCTGCTTCCCTGAAAGTCACAGAAAACTAAGGCATCTTCACAATTGGAGATGGTTTTTTATTTCTCCGAAATGTAAATATACTTCCTCGGCGGGCTTTTGCGTGCCTTTTAGGGTAAAAAATACAAAATGGAATTTCGGTACACCTTATTACTCAACTCAAAAGAGCTAAGAGCATAGTTTTGAACGGTTTAAAAACTCAAAAGAGTATAATATGAGGCTATCAAATGGCATTATAAAGAGGTAAACAAAAAAAGCTTTTCCGATAATCAACATATAAAAGACAACGATTTTGGACGTTTCATATTTATAGTGTGTCATTTTTAAAAAGCATATCGGGAACAAGACTTATGACAGAGACCTTTTACCATATCAATATCGCCCAGTCATTTTTTGCCGGAGTCATCTTATTGACCAAAAGACCGGTGAAACTCACTGACAAAATTCTGTCAGGCTGGCTAATTTCCCTAGCTTTGCTGTTCTCATTACAGCTTCTTCTATCTACTTTTCCAGAACAGAAGCTGAGCGGTTCATCCGTTTTGGCCGGTATAATCGCCCTATTATTTCCCCCGACGCTTTACCTTTACGCAAAATATACAGCTTTGGGTTTAACCTCCCTTACAAAATCAGACAGATGGCATTATTCCGCATTTATATTGCTAATTCCGATTTTGGTATATTCGATTATTTGGGAAAGGCCTTTTTTCTATCAAAACTTTCTGGGCGAGTTAAGCACTTCTGTATTTTTCATCACATTCGGAATTATATTTTTCGGAATGTACTTTTTGTATGGCATCTATACTATTCGGCTAGTAAACACTTTTCAATCCCTCGAAAACGATTATTACGCCAATCATCATGACAGAATTGATCTTAAGTGGATAAAATACCTTAGCATTCTTTTTTACGTTTTTTGGACATTCATCATTATTATAGGCGCTTTACGATTCCATTTTGGAATTGACATACCGAAAGCCGTACATTTTATCCCACCAACCCATACAGTAATCATATACATAATAAGCTTCAAAGCTTATCGACAATCTTATTCGATAATACCCAAAGAAGCGGTTGAGCCCCCCAAAAAAACTAATGAGGAGCACCAAAAATATGCGAAATCGGGACTTAGGCAACACGAAGCAGAACAGTATTTGATAACTTTGATCGAACATATGGAAACAAAAAAACCATGGCTTGAACCAGACTTAAATATCAAAAGCCTGGCTTTACGTACCGAAATACCTCAACACTATATCACTCAAACACTTAATGAAAGGCTAAATAAAAACTTCTACACCTTTGTAAACGAATATAGAACAAACGAAGTGGTCCGTCTTTTCTCTGATCAAAATTATCAACACTGGACTATTGTCGCCATCGCTTACGAATGCGGGTTTAATTCTAAATCCTCATTTAATGCATTTTTCAAGAAATATGTGGGCGAAACACCATCTAGCTACCGAAAGAAAATCAAAGTACAATCAGGTGAAATAACTCTTTCGAGTAAGAACTATCAAACTACTTAAGATCAACACCTTGCACATACGTCCTTGAAAGGGAAGACAGATTAATTGTCTACCCTTACTGAGGAAGTCGCCATTATCTCTTCATTTTCCCTGTTTTGTAGCGTACACTCAAACAAAGGAAAAATGAAAAGATCACTACTCATTCTGATTTTCTGTTGTTTCGCAACTCTTTCAAAAGGGCAAACCATCAAAGACGATATTTCCGGAACATGGTTTACTAAAACCAAAAACTTGAAAGTGGAATTCTTCAAATCAGAGGGAAGATACTTTGGCAAGATTATATGGAAAAGCCCGGAAAATAAGACCGAATCCAGAATTGGAGATGTGATTATCTCCGATTTGAAATACATTTCCCCAGAAGCGCAATACCAATCTGGAAAAATGAGAGCCAAGAAGTTTAACCTCGATTGTAAGGTGAAGAAAGACTCTCCGAATACGATAATAATAACCGTTAGCAAAGCCTTTATGAGTCGAAAGTTGGTCTGGACTAAGGCTGACCGATAACAACTCTTCGATTTTTTATCGGGACATCACCAATTTTTCGTGTAGCTCTTACAATAGCCACTCTAACCACACTTTCGCATTCGGAAACGCAATTATACATTGTCCATCAACTCTTTTCTCAATCGAATAAAATATGTACGCTCATTTACGTAAAGTTCTGTCTATTCTATTTTTTTCTATTCTCTCCATTTATGGATTTTCCCAAGAGAAACAGGTTTGGGAAATAGACCGTATCCGGGCAAAGCAAGCTTTGGAATTAAAAAAGGATTCATTGGCAATTGGGAAAAACGAATATATGCGGAATTCGCAACTATTTATCAAAACCGAAATACCTATCCAATACGCGATCGGTTACCAATACGCATTTAAGAGCGGCATTCTTTTAAACGGCAGTATTGGGGTGTTTTCAAGAACATACGCAACCATCGCCATGGACTTTATGCCGTCAGAAGACCCTGCCGAAAAACAGCGAATGGATTTTTTCCAAGCAAACTTATACGGTGGTGCTGTACTGGAATTCGGTATGGGATATCAGCTTAGGAAATCGGGCTTTTTAGGTCTAGCTTCAATCCAGTTCCAAAGGTTTGGAGTTAGAGCCACCGCAAAAGAACTAATCGATAACTTGGACAGCGAAGGTAGTTTTAATGATTTAGATGACTTAGAAGATAGGTTATCCGGATCTTCGCTATTAAGTGATTTTTATTACGAAGACGAACTTAGACCTGTAATCAAACCCACCCAATTTAGAATAAGCTTCGGAAAGATGTTTCGTTTAAAATCAGTGCCTCGATTATCAGTCACGGCGTTCGTTTCCTATAATTTTAATTTATCCTCATCCATTAAAGTCGAAACAGATTCTTCAATCGGGAGCATCATATTGGATAATTTCGTAAACCCTACTTTAGAGAACAGTTCCGGTATCAGCTTTTCCCAGTTTCAGTATCCAAGTTTGACTTTTCAGTTTAGTTATGAATTTGGTAGGGTGATTAGATAAACCTTGCTTTCTCAAAAGCAGGAAAACAAAGATCAGCCCCCAAGCAGGTAATACTTTTTTACATTCGACCAATATATTCCTTGATCTATTGAATAAAAATACCTCTTAATAAAACGATAAGTATTTACAAGAACGAAATGTTAATAAATCATTTCCATAGTTAGGTGATTACATCATTTTACACAAACACCTCTAATCCAATATAAAATTTAATTATTATTACTCCCGACACAACAAATTATTCGCTTAAACCACTTTTACACATCGCTTAAATGAAAAAGAAAAGCTACAGTTTTTTATTTATGCTATTCGCTTTTTTTGCGTTCGGCATAAATGGAATGGCCCAAGACATAGTCTTAGGGTATCAAGACATTAATTCTTGGCCCGTCAAATCGGGTTTTGCTCAAAAAAGTTCCGGAATCGATGCTGTCAGATTCGGAAGTGGAAGCAGGATTGGCTCCAAAACCTCGGAAGTAATGGACCTCGGTACTTCTTGCAGGTTAAGCTTTGATGCTAAACTGTATGATTCCACAGCCGAAATCGAGGTGGAAGTCGGTGGGGTAACCAAAAGAATTGACCCTCCGTCCAAAGACAGGGGTATATTCCATTTGGAGTTTGCTCCAAACGGCCCCTCAACAATAAGAATATCGTCCATCAGTAAGAGAAAACGCTTTGACGTTTTTTCTTTAACAATCACAAAACTTGACGGGGATACAAAACCGGCAGTTAATCTTGAAATAGAGAAAAATCAAACAGCCGAGGGGGATGCGGAAACTATTCGACTTACCGCAAATCTCGCTTCGCAAGTAGACAGTCCGCAGACTGTTGGACTAGCCGTCTCCGGCAATAATATCGACAACGATGATTATGGGCTATCCTCTACAGAATTTACCTTTCCAGCAAATACTACCATAGCGACAATCGATGTCACCATTAAGGACGACGCAAATGATGAAGGAACTGAAACCGCAATTTTTAGTCTAGTTACTCCTTCTTCGGATATTCAATTAGGTAATGTTATAGAACAAAGTCTCGCGATATCGGACAATGACAAGCCAGTGGATATTTCGGCTCCCGTTTGGTCCGCAAACTTTCCGAAAACTCAGGACATTTCTTTTGCGACAGCATACCTTTCCATAAGCTTGGATGAACAATCCAAGGTATTCTACCTTTTGCAAGACGATGGAAGCGTTGCTCCCGCCAAAGAAAAAATCATTGCCGAAGGCATTCATTTTATTTATACAGACGGAGCTTTCACGCATAAAATAGAAAATCTAACTCCTGAGAAAGACTACGATCTTTATGTAATTGCCCAAGACGATGAGGCGACACCTAACGTTCAGGAAATTCCAATCAAACTGGATTTTAGAACCAAAGCAAAGCCTTCGACCGGTAACTACGATTACATACTTCCTGAAGTTCAAAATGATAGAGTCTCCGTAACGCAAACGCCTAAAGAATATGTAATGACCGCTACCAAGCATATGGTGTCAGTCGGTTACGACATTAAGGCTGAAGAACCTTTGAACCTTTTGGAATACTACGAATCGGCCATAGAGCTCAATGGACAAGATCTAAGGTCAGAGATTCAAAAGGTGATATCACAAAATCACCAGTCAAGAGATTATGGAGTAGTCTGGGAAATTTGCGAGACTGGTGACGAACACCCCAAAAACCCTTCACAAGTATGGCAAATGTACTTGGAAACGGGTATTGCCAAAAACGCTCACGTTAGCGGAAGCTCCGGTTGGAACCGCGAACACATTTGGGCCAAATCGCACGGTGATTTTGGCACTTCTGTCGGCCGAGGCACCGACGGACACCACCTGCGAGCAACAGACGCTTCCGAAAACAATCGAAGAGGTAACAAAGATTTCGCTTACGCATCACCAGGCTATACACCGCCAAAATCCGCGCGCGGAGACGTGGCCCGAGCTATATTCTATATGGCTACCCGTTGGGGAATGACCGTAGACAACAACTTTGGTAGTAGCGGAGACAAAAGTGCGCGACACGGTAAGCTCGATGACTTACTGCAATGGCACAACGAAGACCCGGTTGACCCTTACGAAATACGCCGAAACAACGTAGTATACTCTTTCCAAAACAACAGGAACCCGTTCATCGACCACCCTGAATTGGTTGAGCATATCTTTGGTTCCAAGAAAGATTTGGCTTGGGATGGTGGCGTAGTATTAGGAGAGCCCGTTGGCGCAGGAGGAATCCGCTTATCGAACGCCGGAACGAAAGTTTTCGAAGACCTTATATTCGGACAGGTATCAGAGTCAACAAACATGATGGTTTCCGGAAGTAAATTGGACGCTGACATCACAATAACAGCTCCTGCCCATTTCGAAATCGCTTTAGAAGGTATGGACTATAGCTCCAACATTACGCTTCAAAAAGACGGAGAGGGGAATATTGCCAAGACAAAAATCAATATTCGCTTTAAGCCAAATGCGGAAAAACTGGGAGCTATCGCGGATAAACTGACTCTTACTTCAGGCAAGTACAGTCGTACCGTTAATCTTCAAGCCTTTGGGGGAGTAAGGCCGAAGGAATTCTATCGCCAAAACTTTGACGCAGTAGGCGATTGGACATTGGTTTCCCTTGAAGGAAAAAACACTTGGGGAATTAAAAGCTACAACGACAATAATTTCCTGGAAATGAGGGGATATCAAGGTGATCCATCAGAATTGGATTGGGCAATTTCTCCTGACTTAGGCCTTAACCAGTACAAGGACTTGAGCCTTAGCTTCCGTACTCAAACAGGCTTTTATAAACATGATGGGCTGGAAGTATACCTCATCCACAACCTTGAGGGCGATAACATAGAAGCAGCTCAGAAGACAAAGCTAAACGCCACATTAGCCGGTAAGCCATCTTCAGGCAATTACAGCGACTGGGTTGTTTCCGGAGATATTGATCTGCAAGATGTACCGAAAGGAAGTCGGGTCGCGTTCAAATTTACAGGTAGTAGTTCAGGCAACACGACAACTTTCCGTATTGATGACTTTGCCCTGTCGGGAATATCAAGCATTAATTTCTCGAAACAAGAAATCGCATTCGACTACACACCTGCCAATAAAGTAAGTGAAGCCGTCGGCTATTCGGTAAACGTCGACCCGGCTTCGGCGCCGATGCGATTCGAAACTGAGGGACCGTTCGAGATTTCGATAGACAAAAACTATTGGTTCAAGAATATTGAGATAAACCCGGTCGAGGACAAAATATCAAGCCAAATTTTTGTTCGCTACACACCTAAGGAAGATCATTACCTAGGACCGAAAGGGGCCATTAAACATATACTAGGAGATTTTACAAAAACGGTAAAACTCTTTGTAAACAAACCCGTAATCGAGAATCCGGTCGACGCCACTACGCTTGATAAAGACCTGACTTTCGATGTAGTAACTTGGAATGTGGAGTGGTTCGGTGTTCCAGAGAAAAGTAAGAGCGCAAGCACTTTCGACGAGCAGTTATCCGAAGTATCCGACGAGATCATTGCCACGGACGCTGACATCTATGCATTACAAGAAGTTGTGGTTACGCCTGATAATAATTTCTTGGCCACTTTGATTGATAAGCTTAATGAGAAATCAGGCGCTGGCACTTGGGCGGGAATGGCCAATCCCCGACACTCTTACGACTGGCAAGACTACACTCCCGATTTCCCTCCGCAAAAAATAGCCTATATCTACCGCACCGCCACGGTATCGGATGTCGAGTTCAACGTGATGTTCAATGACAAATTCACAAATGAAACAACTAATGAACTTGATGGCTATACCGGTGAAAACGCAGGCAAGTTCATGGCCAGCGGGCGTCTCCCCTATTTGCTTTCCGCCAATGTAACCATCAACGGCAAAACGGAGGATATCAATCTGATCAACCTTCATTTCAAAGCGCATTCCCAGGCCACAAGCGTTGCTCGCAGAAAAGCCGACGCATTATACCTCAAAGCGTATATCGACGCGAATCTTGACGACGACCAAGTCATCATCTTGGGAGACTATAACGCTACCGGATATCTGAATGAGATCAAGACTTGGGGATGGTACAATAACAATAACGAGGACTTTATGTACGCTGGCGGTACAGGCGTAGATTATATCTCGATTTCCGATGAACTTTACCTGGAGTTTGAGCAATTGACAAATGCTTATAACGCGCGAAATGTCAACATATCGGATCACGATCCTCAAATCGTACGCCTTATGTTTGGAAAGCCCGCAAGTATGAAGGTGAGTCAAACCATCACATTCCCAGAGCTTACCAATGTAACCTACGGATCTTCACAGATAACGTTAAATGGCTCCTCAGATTCCAAACTTGACCTTACCTACGCTTCTTCCAATGAATCCGTAGCTGTGGTTGAAGATGGAAAAATCAAAATCATCGGCGCCGGACAAGCGACAATTACCGCAACTCAAGCCGGAGATGACACTTATTTGCCTGCCGTAGCTGTTGAGAGAACCTTGACCGTTGCAAAAGCGCCTTTGACCGTTAAAGCCAAAGACGCATCTAAAGTGGAAGGTCAGAATAATCCAGAATTCGAGGCTGAATTCACCGGTTTTGTAAATAATGACACAGAAGCCGATTTGGACGGAACGCTTATATTCCAGGTTAACGGAATGGAAATTATTCCTTCCGGCCTATCCTCTGAGGACTATGATATCTCTTTTGAGAATGGAACACTCAATATTTTGAGTTCACTCAACAGTATCCTTTCACTGTCAGTCGGAGAAAAAGAGGGGGCAATCAACGAAGGCCAGTCAACCGTTTCCATAAGTTTACCTGTCGGAACCGGACCTATCTCTGACATGATCCAGCTGTCCGCATCTCCTAAATCCATTTTCAAGATCGGACAAGAAGACGATTCTAGCGTAAAGATCATCATAACCGCAGAAAGCGGAGAAGAACGCACTTGGACGGTAAACATCACTTGGATCAAGAAAACCCAGACCATTACTTTCACAGAAATTGGAAGTACCGTTTATGGAGCTACCCCAATTACGCTAAATGGCTCTACTGATTCCCAACTTGACTTAAACTACGCTTCTTCGGACGAATCCGTAGCCATAATTGAAGATGGAAAAATCAAAATCATCGGTGCCGGACTAGCGACAATTACTGCAACCCAAGCCGGAGATGACACTTACTTGCCCGCCGAGGCTGTTGAGAGAACCTTGACCGTGACAAAAGCGCCTTTGACCGTTAAAGCCAAAGATGCCTCTAAAGTGGAAGGTCAGAATAACCCAGAATTCGAGGCCGAATTCACCGGTTTTGTAAATAATGACACCGAAGCCGACTTGGACGGAACGCTTGCATTCCAAGTTAACGGAACGGAAATTATCCCGTCTGGGCTTACTTCTGAAAACTATGACATTTCTTTTGAGAATGGAACCTTGACAATAACCAAAGCTCCAAGTAAAGAAAAAGCATTCCTTTCATTCTATATCGGACAGCACAAGGGTACGGTAAACGCATTAGAGCATTCTATTCAGATTACTTTGCCTGAAGGTTTCGAAATCAACGATTCAAAAATAACCATGACTATTTCTGAAAATGCGGTAGCCGAACTTATTGAAAAACAACAAAACAAAATAAGCTATAAAGTCATTGCGGAGGATAAGTCAGAGCAACTTTGGAATGTTTTTATCACTTGGCAACGTGTTCTGAATATTGATGAAAAAATCGGTTATTCTATCGCACCAAACCCAGCATCAGACTATATCCGAATCTTCTCCGACAAAACAGAATCTATTGAAATATCCGTAAGTGATTCTTCTGGAAAGAATGTGCTTTCCGGATCATTCCGTACCGGTGAGAGTATTAGTATCAATAAACTAGCGCCAGGCATCTATATCGTAACATTATTGTCTGGTAGTCAAGGAACGGAAACATACAGATTATCAATAAAATAAGATTTCCTAAATAGAAATAAGCAATAACAACAAAAGCCATCCTTTGAAAGGATGGCTTTTGTCTTAAATTGAACTTTTGAAATTATGTATAACCTATTCTATTAAGAACAGGAAACTATCTTTTCATCGTAATATATTATGTGTCAACATATTATTCAGCTCAAAGTCATTTCGGACCCACTAAATGTTTCCCCGTCAACTTCCTGAAAATTTCTATCTCCTTCTGATCAAAAGGCGTTCCGTCCATCCGGAAAAGATCGTGAAACCACACCTCCGGCTCAGGAAAAGACTCTCCCGGACGAACCACATGCCCTTCTTCTCTTAACTTATTAACACTTAATTTTTTACCGTCTTTTGTTTTACGACTAGACCATGGCCAAATCGTTCCTGATTTCCCTGAAACAAAACCCCAGTTTACAGCCCCAACTCCCATTTCCTTAAACAATGGAAGACATTTCTCAACAGTATTTCCTCTAGAGCGCGCCAACCATTCGGTCATCACAACCGGTCTGCCGTCACTCTGATAATTCTTGATCAGCTTACGTACGCTTTCCACGTTAGAATAATAGGAATGAATGGAAAAAATATCCGAGTTAGCCCTGTTAATCTTAATATTTCCCGTTCCCAAAGCCCCGCTTGTAGTAGAAGTGACGGGCTGGGAAGGGTTAATCTCACGCGCCCAAACCCACGAATCATATACCAAACGGTTGGAACGGTCACCGATATTGCTATCCACTTTTTCGGAGCCCATATCACCGTCAAGCCCTGACCCTCGGCCAGGTTCGTTATAGAGTTCCCACATCAATACACGCTTGTCTTTGGCAAAACGGCTCATAGTTTTTTGCACATACCCTTTAAGTTGTTTAGCCTCTTTGCGTGTTTCTTTACCCACAGCGTAACGCTCACCTACCTCACGGGCAGGACAATTCACCCAGCCTGAGTTATGGTAGCCACTCACTGGCAGTGGCTGTTTGCCTAACTTGGGATTCGGGAAATGACAATCGTCAAAAAACACAAACCATGGCCGGATACCGTGCTTTTGGCAAATATCCAGAAACTGGTCCATTCTTTTATAAAGTCCCTTTTCATCATCCGCCCAAACGACGTCATGAAGAAAAACCCTTAGCGTATTCATCCCGATACTTTCCGCCCAGCCAAGTTCCTTGTCTATTGTTTCGGGATCCCAAGTAGACGCCTGCCACATATCGATTTGGTTTATCGCCGTAGCAGGATAATAATTACACCCGACAAGCCACGGCAATTCCTTATACCAACGATTAATCTTTTCAGCTGACCAACGCCCCGGTACCGGCACAGAATAATCTGGCGCATTCTGGGCCGAAACCATAAACGAAAAAAAGCTCAATGCTACGCAAATAGCTAATTTGAAGTATTTCATAATGTAAACGAATTATTCTCTTCTTAAAAATCATCGAAATGGTTCTGTTACGAGAACCGAACCCAAATACAATTTAGAACATCAATTACTCGCAAAAGGATGCTATAAAGGCATATTGCGGGGGCATTTTGTTATCCAAAAAAAGAGGGCAAATCGTGACAACACTATTACGCTATCACATATGTCAGGTATCAATACAAATAAGTACAACCTCCTTGTTTTATCTGTGGATTAGTAAATTCTAATGTATCTGGTCTGAGAGGTAAACTTATGGGTATTGCGTTTTAATTAGATTAAAAAGAAAAAGTACTAGACAACAGGTATATTATTTAATTAAAACAGCATTAATCAAAATAGAATACTCAATATATTCGTTTTAAATATCACTCCGGAGTTCACAAATGACCAATCTCATTTTATTAATAATCGCTTTCAGAGATATTACATTTATATTTTTCAAACAACTAATCCTTTATAAGATGAAAAGTATTTTTTACACATTATTATTATCCATCTGTTGTACTTGGGCTTGCACCAGCAATTCGAAAAAAGAAAATTCGGCCGAGAAAGAAACGCCTAAAGCAACCGCCTCGGTAACCGTTTATTCTGTTGACAGTTTGGCTGCAGGTATTGACAAACTGGTCGGACAAGAGATAACTGTTAAAGGAAACGTACAGCATGTTTGCAAGCACTCGGGCAAAAAGGCTTTCTTGGTCGGTGACAATCCGGACACCAAGATCCAGGTCAAAGTTGGGGGCAAGATCAAGTCATTCGGCGGTGAGCTTATCGGTGAAGAGCTAACCCTGAAAGGCAAAGTTATGGAAACCCGTATTGACGAGGCGTATCTGGCCCGTTGGGAAGAGGAACTGAAAAAAGAAGAAGCCAAGCACGACCATAAGCATGATAAAAAAGAGGCCGGCAAAAAAGCTGATGAGGCTTCGTGCGATGCCGGTAACAGCCCGGTCGACAAACTCAGAGCGGAAATCAAAGCCAGCGGAAAAGAATACAAGTCGGTCTACTTCCTTCAAGGAATGGAATATAGTATCAGCGATGGCGAATAAAAGCTTGGGCAAGTCAATCCGAAAATGGTTTAGGATCATCCACCGTGATGTCGGCTATCTTATTTTCGGGTTTACTTTTATCTATGCCTTATCGGGCATAGCACTTAACCATATTGATGATTGGGACCCCAGTTATATTCACGAAACGTTTGACAAACCGTATACGCTCAAAAGCGCCGATATATCAAAGGACGAATTCAAAAAATGGCTTTCCGAAACCGGACTGAACCTAAAATACAGGAAACACGTCCGGCAAGGGGATAACATTAAAGCTTTTGTAAAAGGCGGTTTAATAACAGTTGATTTAGAAAAGAAAACCGCACATTTCGAATTGGTACGCAAAAGGCCTGTATTCAAACAAATAAACGATCTCCATTATAACAGGCCGAATTATTGGATTGTGTTTTCGGATCTGTTTTCCGGATTATTACTAATTGTTTCCGTTACGGGCCTTTTTATCGTTAAGGGAAAAAACGGAATCACAAAACGCGGGTTATACTGGACTTTGGCGGGCATCGCTATCCCCATGTTTTTTATGTTATGGGTTATTTAAAATCCGTAACAGCACCCCTTAAGGCTCCTACCCTGTTTTTCATTACGGGTAAGAGCCTTATTTTTATATTCCAAAACATCACTGGTCCACTCGATAATTAAGAAAGCCCGCAAGTTCAGGCACTTTATCCGTGCCGATTAATACGCCTTGCGCTGATAATACGGCCCATATACGCTCCCTTCTATCTTTTTCTTTTTCGGGAATAGCCCAAAAACGCAATAGGTTTCCTTGTTTACGGCAAACCTTCGCCATCCGCTTTAATTTTGAAAATTCCTCTGGGGGCATATCACCTTCTCCATTCCAAGTAAAATGCTTTCGCCAATTATCGCTGATCATGGGGTAGTTATAAGCTGTTTCGCCTATATCCTTCACTCGGCCGTCCAACCCCGCAAATCGCTTTTGGCTTGTTGTTAAGGATTCAATATCCCTTTTTCCCGAAACCACAACAGTAACGGGACGGAAGATGGTTTTACCGTTTTCAAATTCCGTTAAAATAGATTGGTATTCATTTAAAAGAGCATCAAGCGCTTTATAAGTCGTTTTTGATTCAGATTTTATATCTACCATTAATACAATACGGACATCTGTAGTCTCCACTATATTCTTCAATGGTTCCAGATATAGATTCCGCAAAGTTCGATACGAAAGCGTATCCTCAGCATCATGCGCTACCAATAGTTTTTCTCCCGAAAGATGTACGTCCGCCTCTATACTGACGAATCGATACCTTAGGGCTTTATGCAAAAGATCTTTTTGCTCATAATCGTTATGGGAATGGGCCATTATTCCTTTTTCCGAAAGATGCCCTACCAAGTTTTGAGCTAAACATTTATTAGGAAAAGTGCTTACAAAAAGAAAAATCAGCAAACAGTAAAATATAAAAATATGTGGTCTCACGATCAATGTCAGTTTGTGTTTTCAAATCTTTATCCGAAGTATTTCTCATTGGAAAAGTATAACACAACGCCCCAACCTACAAGCATCTGAATATAAAACCGATTGAATATCCCTATTCTTTATTTTGCCTTTAAAGAAGCTTAACAAAAGGATATTTTCTAATAAAAACACCCCGACCTGTCACTTCATCCTTAAATATGAAGCAACAAATCGGGGCTTTACCTAATCCCTAAGACCTGATACCTAAGACCCTAAGTATTCAAATTAGTCTTGTTTGATAACTTCCACCCACGTTCCGGCTTGTTGGGCGTAGACTTCATCATCGTACATAGCTCCGCAGGTTACGGACGGCAGATAAAATTTGCCTTGGTAACTGGCGTTAAGCTGTACGGCGAAAGTCTTGCGTTTGCCTGACGGCAGATCAAAATAAGTATATACCCTGTCGTCGCGGATATCTTGGTAGGTCGGCTTGGCTTTTTGGTAATACTGCTCGGTGTCGTTGAGACGCATATTGAGGATTTCCCAGCCACTCGGGAAAATCTGCGAAAGGGCCATCTCTTTCAAATCAGTATTCAACCCGTTATTGCTCACCGTCACAAGAGCCGTAAAATCCGTGCCCTGCGGTATCTTGGTCGGGTCAAGCAATTTGCCGTCCTTGTCTTTATAGATCACGTCCATTTTCAGATTCCGACTTTCGGTTTTTTCCTGACCCGCCAGCGGTATCCCTTCGCCGATCAGCCTTACGAACAACGTCTTGTCCCCTTTATTTTCGAGAACGGCCTTACCCGCCTTGTCGGCTGGAAGTGTCGATACCGACACGGGTGTTTCTGCGTTTACGGCGCCTTCGTTTCCGTTGAATGTATAGGTGTATTTCATCGGTTGGCTTTGGTCTCCGCTCACGAATTCGGCTACGGCCAAAAGGCAATACGCCGTGGTTTGCGTACTCATCCATCTTCTTGATCCCAAAGCGTCGGCCACTTGGCGAAGCAACGGCAAGGCCCGCTGGCGTTCGCCGAGGGAGGCCATAGTCTCCAAAATCATCGCCCTATCCCGGCTGGCGGAACCGAAAGTGTACGAGCGTTCACGGTAATCTTCCACCGTTTCGGTAAGATTCGACACCATTTTCAATGCCTCGGATTTCTCTCCCGCCAAAGCATAAGCTTGCGCCAAACGCCATTTGGCGATATCACGAATGCCCGATGTCTCGCGCATACGGTTCATGGCGCCCATGGCGGGCTGTCCGGCCAAGGCCAAGGTGTAGAGACGGTAAGCCTGGGCCAAATCGCTGTTACGGTAGTCGGCGTCGAGGTCCCAATCGTTGGCTTTTTGGGTCTGGAAATTCTTCCATTTGTCCATAAAGTCAGAAGGAACGTAGTAACCGGCCTTCTGCGCCGCCACCAAGAAATGTCCGGCGTAGCTGGTACCGTAAGTGTTGGAACGTTCGCCTCCCGGCCAATATGACAATCCGCCGTCAGCGGTTTGGAATGAACGCAGGCGCTTGATCGCGGCGTTTATATTGGTTTCCAATGTAGCTTTTTGCTTATCCGATATCTCTGCCAATTTCCCAACATACAATTGCGGGAAGGCCGCCGAGGTCGTTTGCTCAACGCATCCGTGCGGGTAGCGAATCAGGTAGTTAAGCCTTTTTTCCATATTAATGGCAGGAATGCTGGACACCTCAAGTTTCAAAGAGTTGGTGCCGGCAATGCCCGAAGGCTCATAATCCAGAGTAACGGACTTTCCTTGGTCCAAAATACCGTCACGTACACGGGAAAGAGGCGGATTCGAAGCGCGGACATCAAGCTCCACGTCGTAAGTGGCTTTCAGATTTCCGGAAGTGGCGGTAATTTTCACTTTCGCCTGACCAAGTTCCTCAGGAGCCTTAAGTTCGAAATACGTTACCTTATCGCCTTTCTTCTGGAATGTGACTTTTCCGGTAGACGCTCCCATAAGCTTGAGTTTGCCGGAGGCTTCCACCTTTACGTTTACGTTCCGGATCTTATCGCTCATCGCGAAGACGTTTACGGGAAGTTTCACCGTTTCGCCCGGCCCCATCACCCTTGGCAAGGTGGCCAATACCATCAGCTCTTGACGCACGGGCGTAGTGGCTTCGGCGGAACCGTAAGCCCCATCCGACGCGGCGACAACCATAGTCCGCACCGAACCTACGTAGCGAGGCATATCGAAACTGTGCGTTTGCGTCTGGCCGGCCTTCAGGAAGAACGGCCCCATAAATTTCACGACAGGCTTAAAACGGTTAGTGCTCTTGTCGGATTTCGAGCGCATGGCCTCGTCACCACCGATGCTCAGCAGGCGCTCGATCTTTCCGCCATAGGCGCCGATCACCATATCATACATATCCCAAGTCCTTACGCCCAAGGCTTCGCGGGCGTAGAAACGCTTCCACGGATTAGGCGTCTTGAAGCGCGTAAGGTCCAACAGGCCTTCGTCCACCACGGCCAGCGTATAGGCCATGGCTTTGCCGTTTTTCTCGCTAACCTTAATCTTTACGGGAGCCTCCGGCCTAAGTACTTCCGGCATTGATATTTCCGGATTGAGCTTGGTGGCCGGATCCACTACTTCCACATATTTTACTCCATAGAGCCTAATCGGCAAATCGTTGGCGGTGGTGGCGTGTGGCTGTACCAAAGTCACGTTCAGGTAAACGTTAGGACTCATTTCGGAAGTCACTTCCAACTCCGCGGTAGTGGTTCCTTTTTCGGTTTCCACCCACATGGCGTTCAGGATTTCCGAACCGTTTTCGACACTCACCAAGGCTCTTCCTTTGGCGGAAGCCGGAATCGTAAGTTTGATCTTTTCGCCCGGAGCGTACTTGGCTTTGTCCGTACGGAAATCGAGCATTGTGGCGCCGAGTTGCGAACCTTTGCCTTTTCTCGCCCAGCCCGGCCAATCGAAGTATACGGTTTTCGAAGTGCTGTGCCCGAATTCCTCGTCGTGCACACGGATCAGGTAACGTCCCCAAGCTGGGTATTTCAAGTTGTATTTGAAAGAGCCTTTGCCGTTTGTGCCGGTATTTACCCTTCCCGTCCAAACGGGCGTGCGGTTTGTCTGGCCCATATAATTAGCCACGTCGTTGCTGGAATTGTCCCACCACCAGCGCCAGTTCAGTTTGAAAACCTCTACTTTAAGATTCTTTTTGGCCACCGGTTTGCCCTCGGCGGTAACGGTCGCCACATTAAAAGTGTGGTCTTTATCGGTCAGCAACATACCACGGCTATCGCCTTCGGGTATCTGCAACCCTACAAACACGTTGTATGGATAATACGGCAAGGTATTTTGGCCGATGCTGAAGTCTCCGCCTTCCTCAAATACTTTTTCCTTGAAAATAGCTTTCAGCGCTCCCGGCGATTCGGATCCGGTCTTGATATCGAACGATACTTTGGCTTCTCCGTTATTGTCTATTCTTCCGGAGAAAAGCTCTTCCGGCTCTGTGGAAAACCGTTTCGAAAGGTCATCGAAATTATATTGGCCATATCCTTTGAAAACGGTTTTGACAGGAACCAAAAGAAGGTCAATTTCCGCCTTCAGGTTGCGGGCCACAGCTCCGTGGAGCCAGCGCACAGAAAGATCGCCCTCCGTTTTTCCGTCAGTAGACAACAGTCTTTTCTTATGGAAATCAAGCTCTATCTTCAGCCGGTTGGGCTTTACCGTTTCCACTTTTATTTGTTTTGTAAAAACAGCGCCACCCACTTTTACCCGGGCGCTCCAGCGTCCGGTTTCCGCTTCGGGATCAATTTTTACGGTAAAGTCATATATTCCGCCCACGGATTTCGCGCTGACTTTACGCTTGACCACTTTTCCTTTAGGGTCCGACAATTCGAAAACTACCGGATGGTCAGCGGGCAAGGTTCTGTTTTTATCCTCCAACACGAAGCAAAGGTGCATCTCGTCGCCGGGGCGCCACACGCCACGCTCGCCGTAGATAAAGCCCTTGAGTCCGTTGCGTACATATTCGCCGGAAACGTCGAAACTGCTCATCGAAAGCGATCCGCCGTCGTCGAGTTTTAGGTAGCCGTATTGGTCGCCTTTATTGGCCACCAAGAAGAACGGCTTGCGCTTCGGCTCCACGCTTACCATTCCGTTCGATCCCGTTTGGGCTTGGCCCACTGGCTGTTGCTGATAATCGTAAAGGGTTATGTTTACGCCCGAAACGGATTCGGTAGTCTGCATATCGGTCACAAAGGCCATGAGTTTGCCCTTTTCACCCCTTTTGGCGATCAGCCCAAGATCGGAAGCGAAAATATTTTTGCGAATGGAACGGCGCCTTCCGTAATACGAATCGGTACACGGATTGTCACGGTCTCTCCAGTTGTAATCCGAATAGTAATAGTCTTCTGAATAATCCCAATAACTGCTTTCCTCTTCCGGATTGTCCCAGTTTTCAGACGTTAAGCCATCGTCGTTATGCGTGTCTTCGTCGGCTTCATAACCACAATTATACAGCGACTGCGACTTGCGGAACCCTATCATCACCTGATAAACGGCGCCAGGTTCCGCATCCATGATTTCGGAAAGGTCCAAGGTAAAACGGTTCCACTTCATCAGGTTCGTGACACCGGAAGCGTTTAGCGGTACCACCTTGCGGCCCACCGGGCGGGCCACACGTCTCATCTGGTTATTGCCCGAAAGGCTATTCACTTGCAGAAACTGCAACACGTTTTTGCGAAAGACCCTGTATACCGTTACGTCCACGGCCTTAAGGCCCACGGCTTCGAAAGGCATCACCATACCGTCGGTGCCGGGCAGAATGGTGCCTTTGTGCCCACTAACCCACTGTACCTGCGGTTTCTTCTGCTCAAAATAGACTTTCGCAGTAAAACTCTTTTTCAGTTTTCCACCGGCGTTGTTCTTTACGCCTTGCCTTACGGTCACGGTCACCACGGCTTGGGTGTCGCCTTCGGAATAAATCCGGAGCTCGTTGCCGGCGATGACGAACTTGGGTTTGCTCATCCCCTTTACGCTTATCAATCCGCGTAAGTCCTGATTGCTCCGCAAAGGATCGGAAAAACGAACGGAAATATACCGTGTGCCGTCTCGGAGCAGTTTAACCGCCAACACTTTATAATCGCCTATAGCCGGAATATCCTCGGTTTTGCTACCCGATGTGTTTACGCCTATCGCCTCGCCTTTCCAGTTCAGCGTAACGGCGCTTTGCTTTTTGCCGCGCGAGATGCCCGACACGATAAAACGGTGACGGTTATCGCTCAGCCCGTGTTCCCAGCCAATAGTCAATTCCGCACCGGGCTGTTTGGCCGTCAAAACTTTTTCTATGTCTTTGTCGTCGGCTTTATCGGCGGTCTGAACGTAACCGGTAAGCGTCAACGCATTTTCATTTTCAGAAGAAGTCTCCAACCCTTCGACCTTGACCTCCATATTTTGCTCCATCACTTTGAAAGAGAAGGGAAACGATTTCAGATCCGACGGCACTTTCGCTTGGCTTACCGCTTCCAGATCCAATTTCGCTTTGTATTCCTGTCCGCTTTTCAAACGTCCGGAGGGTTTGAAAACCAAAAGGTCACGGTCGGCCCACACGGTTTTTCCCTTAATCTCAGGCTTAAACGAGAACACGCCTTCCGCCGTCTTACCCACTACCGTGGAGTCGGGATTGTCTTTGGCCAGACGCACTTTTATCTCGCCGGTGGCGGAAATTACGCCCCCGGTATGCGCCGTTACATAATCGGCAAAACGGGCGTCAATGGATTTCGGGCGGGCTTTTTTGCCTCCCGATTCGCTTCCTCCGCAGGATTGGAGGATTAGGATTAGCGCTAAGACGGGCATCCATAGGAACAGCGTTAAGTTCCTGGGAAAAATTTGGGTCGTTGACATTAGCAAAAGATTAAAGTTTCAACAATAAAAATATAGAAAGGAACGCAACAAAGTAAATGTTAAACACAAAATAATCCTCATATATAAGAAAACAGTTTCCTGTCAACAATTCAGCTTACAACAATCCGGTTATTTACTGATAAATAGCACTATTGGCCACCCTTTTCCAATGTATCCGGCAAGAATTTAGAAGTCCCAAGCCTAAACCCGAATCCGGATAAAAATCTTGTTTTCAGAGAGAAGACATAAACCTTCGAAAATTAGGTCTCGCCAACCCGCTCCAAAAGGCGTAATCCAACGCGCCGTAGGCTTTGAATTGGAAGTGGGCAACTGGCACACCTACGAGCATATCGGTGACCGCCGATTTTTTTGGCCTTGGGAACACCCAAAACTACCGCACGAGGATTTCATTCTTTTCGACAGGAAATCAAAACTAATGGAAGGTGATGGCTTTTCCGTGGAAGCTGATGACCAGAGACCAAGACTCCCGGTATCGGATATCGAGATTATTACCGAACCTTTTGAGGAATCGGAACAGGGTTTTCGGAGGTTGCGGGAAGTGAGCGCAAATGTCGGGGCGTTTTATGAGGAATGTAAAAGCAAAACCTCCAGATTGGAATATGACCGGCTTGTGAAGCTTGACAAGATCAAAACGGCGAGAAGCCTTTCGCCCAAATACTTTTTCCATTCCGTAGGTCCACCGGAAATCAAGGCGCAGGGCACGATGGGCCTAAAGGTAGAGGCCTTGGAACAACTTATGCTGGACTTGGGCGAAAACCCGGCTGGAAGGGAGCCACAGGAAGTCTCAAAAAGAAAACACGAAGGCAGGGAATGGCTTTTCCCTTCGCAAGCGCCTGAAAACGCCAGAAATATCCTAACGGCTATGTCTCCAGGCATGACCCGACAAGCTTGTTTCCGATATGGGCGGGAAGAATGGGCTCCTGACGGGAAAGAATGGCAAGCCAGCCCGGAAATGCTAGGTTTTTTATCGCTGGTCATCAATTATATCGAAATGACCCGGGCTCCTTTGGCCAGCTATGCCAGAGCGGCGTTTTTCCTGCTGGCCCGTACCGATTTCGCTACCATGTTCGGTATGTTGCCTCCTATGGAGCGCAAACATTTTTCGTCTGACAACGGAGATCATTTCATTGAATTAATGGAAAAGGTACCGTGGATTGAGTTTACTCGATTTGCCTCACCACTGTTCGAAAACGGAATATACCACGATTTCCCGGAGCGTAACCCGGACGCGTTGAAAGCCCTTAGCCGTGAACAATGGTTAAGGGGCATTAGCCAAGGCGTGGATCATTTCACCGTGGAGCGTTTTCCTGACCAGCGAAACGCGTGGAGACTCGAATCTCTAGGCGCTATGGGCAAAAAAACTGATACGGACGGCGACGGAACCCCAAAACCGATTTTCGAACTGCGAAGCGTCAAATCGCAAAGTGACTTCCGCGAAACGGAAACTTTCATGCGCCGATTCTTTCTTTATGTCTGTGCCATGAATCGCAAAGCGGACCTGAAATATGGCGAGATAGAAAAGTGGGACGACTTAAAGGTTTAAGCTGTTTTTCACTCTTCCCAAAATGACTTCACTTTGTTGTTTTGCCTATATTTCCGTATCATACGGTTGCCTTACAAGCCTTTTCATTTTATGTCTCGCCACCTTTTACAAAAGGCCAAAAAGGTATTTTTGACACCTTGAAGACCTATTTTATGAACAACTCAATCCTTAGAGTGCTAATGTTGGCCACTATTTTTCTATGGTCGTGCGCACATAAAAAGGAAGAAACCGGGCACAAAGTCCAAACAGCGTCACCAATTGATTATGTCGATCCTTATGTGGGTACCGCTCCAGCTACAGTAGGCAACGCCGCAGACCACGGCCACGGTTCGGAGAACAACGCCCAGGTGGTACCTTCCGTAACGCTTCCGTTCGGAATGACCAACTGGACACCGCAAACCCGGCGTACGGAACGCAAGTGCGTAGCGCCTTATTATTATACAGACACCAAAATCCAAGGCTTCAGGGCTTCGCATTGGCTTAGCGGTTCGTGTACTCAAGACTACGGCAGCGTTACGTTTATGCCTCTTTCCGGCAAATTGGTATGTGATCCGGAGAAGCGGGCGACTCCTTACTCTCATGAAGACGAGACCGTTCGGCCCGATTACTATTCCATCATCTTACCGGAATTGGCTTTGAAAACGGAAATGTCGGCTACAAAACGCTCCGGGATTCTGCGTTTCGAATTCGCGCAAGCGGGAAAAGGACACGTAGTGATCACCCCTAACAGCGACGAGGGACAGGCTTTTGTAGAATATGACGCAAAGGCCGGAGAAGTGCGCGGCTATAACCCGGCGCACCGCATATACCAAGGCAACGGACAATACGCCGGATTCAAAGGATACTTTGTAGCGCGCATAAGCAAAACTCCCGAAAGCCACGGCATGTACGCCGGTGACAGCCTCTTGTCCGGCGAAAAAAGCATCCGCGACCGCAAAAACATCGGCGCTTATCTCAGCTTCGGAGTTGAAGCCGGAGAGACCGTCACTCTTAAGGTCGGAACGTCTTTTACAAGCATAGAAGAAGCCCGCAAAAACCTCGACGCCGAAATTCCAAACTGGGATTTTGATCTGGTTACGGAACAAAACCGCAAAGTGTGGAACGAATTGTTGGGACGAGTAAAGGTAAAAGGCGAAGAAGCCGAGAAAAAGAAATTCTACACGGCGCTTTACCACAGCTTCCAGCAACCACGTGTATTCAGCGACGTTTCGGGAAGCTACATAAGCTTCGGGGCCGACAGCACCGTACGCAAGGCTGAAGGTTTTGATTATTACGCCGATTTCTCGATGTGGGACACTTACCGCACCCTGCATCCGATGCTCAATATCATTGCGCCGGACTATAACGTCGATATGATGAAATCGTTGGTACTGAAGGCGGAACAAGGCGGATGGCTCCCGATTTTCCCATGCTGGAACAACTACACCTCGGCCATGGTAGGCGACCACGTAATTTCCGTTCTCGGCGACGCGTATATCAAAGGATTGGACTTTGACATCGAAAAAGCTTATACCTATATGCGCAAAAACGCCTTCGAAACGCCCGCCGAATATCAAGATTACGTCAACGGAATGGGCCGCAGAGGACTGAAGGCCTATATCGACGCCGGATACTTGCCTGTAGACGAACCCGTAAAAGAGGCCTTCCACAAAGGAGAACAGGCTTCTCGTACGTTGGAATACGCTTACGATGATTTCGTATTGGCACAAGTGGCCAAAAAACTTGGAAAAACCGACGACTTCAAAAAGCTGATAGAAAGGTCAGAGTCTTATTCCAAAATCTATGATCCAGCGACGGGATATGTCCGTGGCCGTTACATTTCGGGAGAATGGCACAAAGATTTTGTCGCCGACAAACGCATGCCGTATATCACCGAAGGAACTCCACGCCAATACACTTGGTATGTACCGCACAGCCCGGAAGGCCTTATGAGACTGATGGGAGGCAAAGAAAACTTCAACGCTAAACTGGATTCCCTTTTCGGGCAAAACCAATATTGGCACGGTAACGAACCTGGGCATCAAACAGCCTTCCTCTATAACTATTCGGGGAAACCGGAAAGGACACAAACCGAAGTAAAACGTATCCGTGACAAAGAATACGGCCTGGGTCCCGGTGGCTTAAGCGGCAATGACGACGCTGGACAGATGTCGGCTTGGTACGCAATGGCCGCCATGGGAATTTACCCCGTAGCGCCCGGCACAACGGAATATGCCGTAACCTCTCCCGCTTTTGACGAAGTAAGCGTGAGTGTTCCGGGCGGAAAGGCATTTACCATCAAATCCGAAGGCGCTTCGAAAGGACAATACCTAATCGAAAAGGCTAACTTGGAAAACGAAAAGCTGAACAAGCTCTTTATCCAACATGATGATATAGTTTCAGGCAAAACGCTTTCGATCAAACTGAAACCTATTCAGGAAAAAGCATTGGCGACACCGGAAAAGGGAAAAAGTACAAAGTAAAGAGTAAAGGAAAAATAGACTCGATGGTGATTTGGGAGTCATAGATCCTTATCATTTTAAAGAAAAAATGCCCGCCGATATAAAACCGACGGGCATTTCTTTTTGAGCGAAATTAAGCTTGATCGGATACCGTCCATTCATCTTGACGATAAGCGTAAAACTGTCGCTCTTTACGGTAAAGAAAAATTCCGGTCGTAGCGATAAACAAAACCAATACGGGATAGAAGTAATAAGACCCGGACATGAACATTCCGTACCCATTAAACCCCTGAGCCAACCAGGCCATTAAAAGAAAACTCCAACGCGCCCAAGCCACGTTTTTTCTAATACCATAATGCACTAACACAAACATCCCTACCCCGCAAGCCATAAGTCCTCCGCCTACGGAATGAAGCATTAGTAAAATCAAATTCTCTGTATTATCCAAAAATTTAGATGGGGGTGGATTCCCCAAAAAATCGATATGAACATTGAGCAACCTTCGGATAAATTGGTCCCCCAAACCACCCACAAACATCAAAACAGCTGAAAGATACAATAATGATAGTGACAGTGCCCTCATAAACCAATTGTTTAACGATACTATCGAAACGAAATCACGTTGTTTCCGGCTAATTCATACTCCAGTACAACGAAACACCGACTTAAAGTCAGTTCGACACGAGTGCGCCGAAAATAGCTATCATGCCAATTGGCTAGAAGTTTGAAAATATAGTCGGCCATCAGGCATGCCTTTTATCCTAAGCTACCTGAAGGCTTTATCTTTTTCAAATAAAAAATATTCTATAAACACAAAAATCTAACATCCTCTTATTACAAAACAAAGAGCCAAAGCATTTTATAGAAAAATACTTTGGCTCTTGGCCTTATAGATTCAAAATCAGACCAGCGATTCCATTACTCCTTATACTTTTCTTTTTTGGAAAGTATTATTCCTGCATTACAAACTTCAACCCCAAACCGACATAATTAGCGCTTAATCCAGTACTTCGTTTATAATAATTATATTTCAAATCAACGCTTTTCATACCGAATCTCGATATCCGAAACTTTGTAAAAATATCGGTATAGCTTATCCCAAAGCCATATTGGCTTGAAGAGAAATCGGAAAGGTCATAATCCGACGTATAATAATCGGAACTGGAAAGGTGCGCCTCAAAAGGAGCAAAATAGTCCGCCTCGGTCTGAGTGTAATAACGGAAAGAGGGATAAAGCGTAAAACGGCTGGATACCTTTATCGGCGTTTCTATACTTACCGTATTCGAGTTGACTCCCCAATCGTCATAATAATAACGGTAATAGGTTCTAAGCGTCAAAATCTCATTTATAAAATAATTAAATCTTGCGCCTACCGGCACTTTAAAACGCTTATCGGGCAAACGCTCTATATCGTCAGCCAACTGGAAGACTTCCTTATTGGTTGGGGAAGTATAATTCGGAATGGCAGAAGCGTTTCCGATATAATAATTCGGTCTATCTGCGAAATACACGCGTTGCATAGGGTTAGCTAACCATCCATTTTGCCAAACGAGATCCATAAAAACCGAAAACTGTGCGTTTACGCTTAATATCTGCGAAAAGGAAATGGAAAAAGAATACGTATTTCTGCCTTTATCATCAATAAGTCCAAAACCCTGTACCGGACTCCATGTAGTTCCAAGTTTTTCGGTAGCTTTACCGTTTTGGTCTAATATGGCCACGTTATTGAAAAAACCACTGTTCAGATTGCCTTCCACTTCGTCAAACGACTTAAGCTCTGTCGGATACATGGGCGACCAAGTATCCATAAACACCGAAGCGTTCACTCCAACTTCGGTGTTTTTTCGATTAAAAAGCATTAAGTATCCACCACCAAGGCCGAAAGATGTATAATCATATTCGCCCGATACCGAACCGTTTATGTTCCATACACGGTTCCTGTCATCGGAACTGTGCGAATAATCTACGGAAAGGCCCTTCCATGCGTCAGAACCGGAAGCGCCTGACGAGGCCAGCCACGGACTACCCATAATATCCTTGCCTGGGCCATAGTCATCATCATCGTCATCTCCGGAAGCACTAGTCAAATCAAACGGATTAAGATTACTGGACGATGCCGAAGAGTATGCCGATATTCCGACATCAAAAGTCAAAACATCATCGTCGTTTAGGGGAACGCTAACCACTATTGTCGGCGTAAAGTTGGTAATCTTTTCATCGCCAATACCGCCCGTAACCGCGGCGTTATTTCCTTCTTGCTGATAATAACTATTCAGGATATCGATTTCGGTACTTTCCAGCACCCTTTTTTTATAAACTTTCGAAGAGTCGCTTTTCGACAGATTTTGGCCTTGCGAGAAATAAGGAATCAATAAACAACTAACAATCAGAATATACCTACGCATATATTATGGTTATAAACAATTCGGATTTTTTTTAGAAAAAAGAATTTGTCTGAAAAGCCAAATTCCATCTTGCGATTTCACTTTATCGCCTATCTCATAAATCAATTACAGCCACAACCACCTCCCGATTTGCCTCCGGAAGCACCGGAGGCTCCTTCCCTATATACCTGGTAATTCTTTTCGAACTTGGCGAACTTCTTATCGGACAATGCCATATCCGGATCGTTTAGGTTTACTTTCTCATACTCTTTTACCGTCACACAGGAAGTGCCCAATACAAGAAAAATTAGGAATACGAACGTTTTACCTTTCCTCATCATATTTATACAGGAGTTTAAACATTTCCGGATTATTGATTCAATTGTAAATTGTCGGAAGCCCTCACTTTGCCTCTTTCATCGACGATTATACAGTCTATTCCTTTAAGCTGATTCACCAAATCCAACCCCACTTTTGGCCCCATTACAAAAATTGAAGTAGCCAAGGCGTCGGCTATTTCGGCGTTTCGCGTTATGACGGTTACGCTTACCGTTCCGTGGCTAGGATAGCCCGTTCTCGGGTCGATAATATGCGAATACCGTTTCCCCTCCAACGTCACAAACTTCTCATAATCACCGGAAGTAACAACAGCCCGGCCGTCCAAAGGCATCCAGGAAAACACTTTCTTTTTATTCATCGGATTCACTATCGCCACCATCCAGTCTTTGCCGTCCGGCTGTTTGCCCCATGCGGTCAAATCGCCGGAAGCGTTAATTATTCCACCGGTTACTCCCCTTTTTCGCAATAACGCTTTCGCCCTATCCGCCGCATAGCCTTTTCCTATCGCCCCAAAACCTATCCGCATTCCTTTTTTCTTCAAGAATACAGTCTTTTCGGATTTATTCAGTACGATATTTTTATATCCGACTTTCTCCACCGACTTGGCTACGGTTTGTTTGTCCGGCATTAGGCTCATCGATCCGTCGAACCTCCAGATACGGTCCATAGACGCATAACTTATATCGAAGGCTCCGCCTGTCAAGTTCGATACTTTAAGCGATCGTTCTATTAAATCGAATAATTCCACACTTACTTTTACAGGTTCAATACCCGCTTTAGCATTTATAGTCGAAGTTTGAGAAGACGGATCCCAAGAGGATATCAAACGTTCAATCCGCTTAATCTCGTTTCGGGCGATATTGATATACTCTGTTCCCTCGGCTAAATCGTTGGCCACTACGGTAAACTCAAAACCACAGCCCATCAGCTTATCCTTTTCCTTGAATACACGCTGAGCAAAAGCGTTAGAATGTATTCCCACAAAAAGAAAAACAACCAAGCATAAGCTTATCCGAAAAAACATCATCAACCTCATTACCAACAACTTAATTACATAAATCTAATTAAAGGAGCAGTCTATTTTACTCTGTACGTTTTACTCTATATTATTTAAAACGCTTTCAGCTTAGCGTAGAATTTATCAGGCGAGACCTTTTCGTATCCCGTTTTGCCTTTTACATTTCCGTTTTCGTCCATAATCACGGCCAAAGGAAAATGCCCGTTCGGATTATATTTTTCCGCCAGTTCTCCGTTATGCTTTCTCTGTTTTTCCGGAAGCCTGTTTTTCTTTTTTCTGGGAAAATCTGCCTTCAAAAGAATAAAATCCTTTTCGGCCAGTTTTCTGAAATCGGGATTATCCCATATTTCCTTTTCCATCTTAATACAGGGCGCACACCAATCGGAACCCTGAAAAACCAAGACTATATCTTTTCCGGAGTCTTTGGCTTTTTCTTTTGCCGTGGAAAAATCTGTTTCCCAATCCGACGCTATAGCGGTATTGGTTCCTATAAAGAGCAGAAAAATTACGGTGAGTCTAGTCAGCATATTTTTTATGGTATTTGGTATCATGTTTTAGGTCTTAGGTAGTTTCCGTGATTTGTTTAGTCTTAATCGGCCGAAACCATAGATTTTTATCCCATTGTTACTCTACCCTTATATTAAAGGATAAACGGAATAGTTACATTCTCGAATCAGATATTTTTAATAAAAAATTATGATACCCGTATTTAAGACGTTTATTCGATTAATCTAAAAGCGAAATCGGCCAGTACTTTGATATGCATTAAGCTCTTTTTCCAAATTAAAATTAATTACTCGATTCGCCCTCGATTATGTTTAGGTTTTGTCTTTCCATTAATGGAAAAATCATCGAACAGAAGTTCTAACAGAACTCTTTTCCCTTAATTTTCAGGCTATTACATTTTTTCATTGTGACTTCAATTCCTTTTTAGGAAAAAACATTTGTAATAGAAGCGGTAAAAATCCGGTCAAAGCTTACCTTTTCGCCGCTATTCATCTCAAAATCCGTTGATTTTTTTTCATACGAACATCGCACACCCAAGCTAAGAACATTCATTCCACTCGTCTGTCGGCGCATAGCCGTACATTCGTTTCGATTACCGGACATACGCTCCGCCAAGCCTTTTTTACGCATTCAACCAACAGCACATATGAGACAGGTATTTTTAGCCTTTCTGGCCGCGCTGATCAGCCTGCCGGCCTTTTCTGGCGACAAGATCAACATTAACAACGGATGGCGTTTTATCCGTGGCGACCAATACAGCGCCCACGCCATACACTTCGACGACTGCGCATGGCAGACCGTACGCCTTCCGCATGACTGGAGTATTCTCGGGCCTTTTTCGCAAGACGAGCCCACGCTGTCGCGTGGCGCTTACTTGCCTACCGGAATCGGTTGGTACCGCAAAAACCTGAACGTTACCAAGCGCCAGCTCGAAGGGAAAGTTTTTGTGGAATTCGAGGGCGTGTATATGAACAGTACCGTCTGGATCAACGGACAGAAGCTTGGCCAACGCCCGAACGGTTACCTTACTTTCGAATACGACCTTACGCCATACCTAAAGGCCGGCGAAAATACGCTTGCAGTTCGGGTAGACAATAGTGCCCAGCCCGGTTCGCGTTGGTATACCGGCTCAGGTATTTACCGTGACGTGAATTTAAAAGTTACCGGTAAGACCTACGTGCCACAGTGGGGAACTTACGTTACTACTCCTTACGTCAGCGAAGCGATGGCGCGCGTATGCGTAGAAACAAAAATCGCCAACGCCGACGCCACGAAAAACGTAACGTTGGTAAGCCAAATTATAGACGCATCGGGCAAGACGGTTGAAACGTCTACGAAAACCGTTAGCCTTCCGACCGACAGCACTTCCTTGTTTACGCAAGATATCTCACTGGACCAACCGAAGCTTTGGGATACCAAAAATCCGAACCTCTATACGCTCCGAACGGTAGTCTCGCAAGGGCGCAAGACGCTTGACACATACGAGACCACTTTTGGCGTAAGGGATATCCGTTTTGATCCGAACAAAGGCTTTTTGCTGAACGGAAAGCACGAAATAATCAAAGGCGTATGCCTTCACCAAGACGCCGGGCCATTGGGCGTGGCGGTACCTGAGAGGGCTTTCGAGCGCCAGATCGAGATTATGAAAGCGATGGGTGCCAACGCTATCCGCACTGCGCATAACCCCGCCTCGCCGGCGTTTCTCGATTTGTGCGACAAGCACGGCATTTTGGTAATGGAAGAGTCTTTTGACGAATGGTCAAGCAGTAAAGCTCCACAAGTTTTCACTACGGAAGGCGGACGCAAAACCGTAAAGCTCCAAAGCTACGGCGGTCTTTACTTTGACGAATGGCACGAACGCGACCTGACCGACATGGTACTCCGCGACCGCAACCATCCAAGTATTATTATGTGGAGTATCGGCAACGAGATCAACGAGATATGGGGACCGAAAGGCGCTGTGATCAACCGCGAGTTGGTAAAGATTCTGAAGAAATCGGACACCACCCGCTATATCACCAACGGTATTCTCGGGCCTAGCCAGGCCAACAGATACGGCACCTACGCCGACCTGGACCTTGCCGGCTACAACTACCGAATGGACAACGCCATCAAAGACCATTACACTTATCCCGACCGAGTATTTATCGGTACGGAAAACCGTTCGGCGGTAGTAATGCTTCCGCGCGGCGAATACATCTTTGACCAAGACACTTACGAGCACAAGATCTTTGAGAAATATCCGTCAAAAGATATCCAGAAGCTGTTTAATAAGCGCATGGGCTACGCACAAGGCGAACGCGTATGGAAACAGGTAAAAGAAAACCCGTTCCTTTCGGGCTTCTTTATCTGGACGGGCTTCGACTACCTTGGCGAAACCGTCCCTTACTCTTGGCCTTCGCGCAGTTCTTACTTTGGCGCAGTCGATTTGGTAGGCCTTCCTAAGGACGGTTATCATTTCTACCGTGCGCAGTGGAAAGACGAGCCTATGGTACACGCTTTCCCGCATTGGAACTGGGAAGGAAAAGAAGGCGAAATAATTCCTCTAACCTGCTTTACCAATTGCGATGTGGTAGAGGTAATCGTCAACGGGAAATCATACGGCGAAAAAGCCACCCGCTCCACCATGGACCTGCACCTCAATTGGGACATCCCATATACGCCGGGCGAGCTGAAGATCATCGGAAAAAACAAAAAAGGCGAAAAGCTGACGGAGCAGATTATCTGCACGGCAAGCGCGCCGTCGCAGATAGCCCTTGAGGCCGACCAAACGGTAATAGACGCCGACGGACAAGACCTTTCGTACGTTACGGTAAGTATCTGCGACAAAGACGGCAACCTAGTCCCGACGGCTTCCGACGAGATCAACTTCACCGTAAAAGGCCAAGGAAAGATAATCGGTGTAGGCAACGGCGACCCTACCGACCACGGATCGTTTCAGGCGAATAACAGAAAGGCCTTTAACGGCTACGCCATGGTAATAATCCAAAGCGACGGCAAAACCGGAAGCATCAAGCTAAAAGCGACTGGCAAAGGGTTAAAATCTTCGGAAATCATTATCCAAGCCGGAAAAGCCAAGCGTGGAGCTTAAATTTTAGTACACAGTAAAGAATAAATAGACTCCTTTCGGTATTAAGTATTAGGTATCAGGTCTTAGGTACATCAGCACTGTATCTTAAACCTGATACCTGATTTTTTCCGGTGGAATTCAGAGGGAGGATTCGTAGGTTTCCAATAATAATCGTCAGCGTCCAAGTGTGTGAATTTTGCCCTTTTTGCAATCTCTTTTCCTAATGTTGTTGTCCCGGATCCCGAGGCTCCGAATATAAGTATCTTCATAGTTGTCTTTCTTGGTTTTGTAATAAATTGTGCAAACTATGCTCTCCTGACTTCCTCCATAAGCGTTTTTGGCAATAGGTTGTATTTTTTCTTGAAAGCTACGGTAAAGTGTTGTTGGTTTTTATATCCAACTTTGTAGGAAGCTTCCGAAACCGAATGACCATGTTTTTGAATAAGATCAATAGCCTTTTCCATACGTAATGTGGTAATATGTTTAAAAATAGTAGTGGAAAACGCTAGCTTGAAATCATGCTTTAGTTTAGAGGTATTGATCCCGAATTTCTGGGAAAGATCGCTTATGGTTATTCTTTCGCCCAGATTCTCTCTTATATAATGTTCTATCTCCAGTATCTTTCCTTGGTTGGCTAGCAAGGGCCTTTTCCGCCGATAATCCTTTTCTTTTGTTTTTGCGAGCAATACCAAAAGCAGTTCATTGATTTTCGTTTCCAAAAACGCCTTTTTCAATACTCCCTCGTACCCGCAATTTTGAATATCCTTTACGCATTGGCCCAAATTATAATCAATAATCCCGCTCCTATTCCATAATTTAAAGGTATATCCTCTTTTAATAGCGTTTCCCAAGTCATCGAATGATTCCTTAAAGTCATGCCCCAACAGTTTGATAAGGTGGCGTTCGGTAAATACAATTTCCAACGTATTCCGGTATGATGTATCATACGTTAGTTTTCCCTTTACTCTGGGTATATAGAACAGATTGTAATGGCCTTGGGGTATATACACATCCATTTCGTTTTGCGCTTCCGGAGTGTACAGGCTTGAGCCCTCAATCTCGAACTGTAATTTGAAAAAAGGAAAATCATGGTATACATCGAGTGAATAAGACTGTATTTCCGTCCTTCTTATCGATACCCTTATTCCATCCAATTGCAAAAAAGTGACAATACCTTTTTCGTATTCATTATCCAAAACGATATCCCTTTCTATAAATGAATCCGTTTTGAAATCGTCCTCAAACTCTTTGACGATAACCTTTTTTTCAAAAATATCTCCTCTAAGAACCGTTCTCATTTATCCTTTCCGATTTAGTTCTTTTTGCGTCAAACAAACTTCCGTTCGCGTTACATCCCAAAAATGCGGGCCGACTACCTTTGCGTGAAGATAATTATTTATATCAAATCTAAATAAAGCAACTGTGAGAATCTCTATTTCACTCCTTTCAAAAACAGTATTGCTCCTGCTTATAGTAGTCTTTCCCTTTTTAACCTTAAAAGCGAACGTGCAGGAAAAAGGGACTTTGATAGGAAAAGTATTTACCAGCGACCATAGACCCGCGGCTTTTGTAAACGTGGTGATCAAGAATACAAACAAAGGAACAACTTCGAACGAAGACGGAGAATACCGCATAAACAGTATTACTCCCGGAAAACACACCTTGATGTTTTCGTTTATCGGATTGGCTACCAAATCCGTAGAGATCGAAGTGGCGAAAGGCGAAGTTACGGCCATTGACGATATATACTTGGACGTTGACGAAGTACAGCTTCAGGAAGTGGTGCTGGAAGGCCGAAGGAGGTATAAATTTGACCAAAAAAACACCGATTTTGTGGCCAGAATGCCTTTGGAGAATATCGAAAACCCGCAGGTGTATTCTGTGATCACGGGCGAATTGTTGGAAGAGCTTCAGGTAACGGATATCCAAAGCACTTTGCAAAACGCGCCCGGCATAAGTAACGTGATGCAAGGCATCGGTTCAGGAGGTGTCGGCGTGAATCTTTACCTAAGGGGGTTCAGCGTGGATATAGCTACCAGAAACGGTATCGCTTCGGCGTTCAGGACAGGAACAGACCAAGTGAATATCGAGCGTATCGAGGTGATTAAAGGACCTTCGGGAACTTTGTTCGGCACCAGTGTCGTGTCGTCTTACGGCGGTGTGGTAAACTTAGTTACCAAAAAACCTTACGAATCTTTCGGCGGAGCAGTGGGGTATTCAACAGGTAGCAATGACCTGTCACGTTTGACGGTTGACCTGAATACGCCTTTGAATAAAGACGAAACCGTATTGTTAAGGGTAAATGCCGCCAAGCACAGCGAACAGAGTTTTCAGGGTCATGGGCGCACGAGAAACCTCTTTTTCGCCCCGTCTTTGACTTACAAGGCCAGTGACAAACTGACGCTGAATTTGGAAGCGGAAGTTTACGACAATCAATCGCCGAGCGTTTATTTTAATCCGCTCAGATCCGGCATTGGCTCGATGGACGATCTGAAATATGATTTCGAACATTCTTACGGCAGCGATTATCTGGCGAATAATAGCAAATCATTCAATGTAATGGCCGAGGCCAAATACAAGATTTCGGACCGTTGGACTTCGCAGACTGTATTGACAACCAGCAATGTGGATAACAGCACGCACTACCTGTTCTTGGATTTTACGGACGACAGTAAGGCGAACCGCAGGATAATGAATATCGAAAGCCAATTTCACGTTACCCAGATCCAGCAAAATTTCAACGGAGCGTTCAAGGTCGGAAATATGGACAACAAGCTTTTGGTGGGTATCGATTATTATGATTTAAGAACCCCTTACAGAAGAACGCAGGTAGTGTATGACCAGATCGGGTATGATGATCCGGTAAAAGATATAAACCCGAAGAAATACGAAGGTATGCTCGCCGACACCGACGCCTTCCGTGTAGGGCAAAGGGATCAGCACAGCGTTAGCGCTTATGTTTCCGACGTATTGAACGTAACAGAAAAGTTATCGGTAATGGCGAGTTTGCGCTGGGACAATTACAAAGACGTTGAATCGGATTATTCGCAATCATACCTATCGCCGAAATTCGGAATATCTTACCAGCTCATCAAAGACGAACTTTCCGTTTTCGGCAACTATATGAACGGGTTTAAAAACGTTGCGCCGGATTTGTCGTCGGGTGAAGTAGTGGAATTAAAACCGGAAACAGCTACGCAGATGGAAGGCGGCGTAAAAGCCGAATTGTTCAAAGGAAAACTGAGCGCAACCGTCAGCTACTATGATATCTTGGTAAAAGATGCCATAAGGTGGGTGAACGATGGCCAAACATGGTCTCAGATGCAAGACGTGGAACGTAGTAGCAAGGGCTTTGAGGTGGAGTTCATCGCCAATCCCGTAAAGGGCTGGAATATCGTGGCAGGTTACGCCAACAACAAGAGCGAGTTTTCGGAAGGAAACGAAAAGGTAATCGGAAACACTCCGCACGGCGCCCCGGAAACCACGATAAATTTCTGGACAAGCTTTAAAGTACCGCAGGGGGCGTTGAAAAACTTCGGCATCGGCTTCGGGGCCAATCATGTAAGCGACTCTTTCGTGGACGACAACAATACCGTTGAGGTTCCAGCTTATTCTATACTAAACGGAGCTTTGTTTTATGATCACCCGACTTTTAGGGTTGGCGTGAAGCTGAACAATATAACCGACGAAGAATACTGGTCGAATATGGGCACATACGTACAACCGCAAAAGACCAGGAATACTGTTGTCAGCCTCTCATATAAATTCTAACCATTTTTAACGCGTCGCCTCTTTCCTATTTTTTCCTGAATAGGAAGAGGCGGACGTTTTTTGCATACCCATAAACCGGAATTCCCTACAAGGGAATTTATTCTTTTATCAGGAGGAATACCTTGGCCGTTCGTTTCCGAAAAGATTTTGGTATACCTCGTTTCCAACTTCCCGAATCGTGAAAAAGAAAAGTGTTTTTAGCAGAGTAGTCGCTTGGATTCACCTTTGGCCAAGCTTGGTCGCCGCCGTTTTGTTAGTGTTTATTTCCTTGACGGGGACCATTATCGTTTTTGCCGACGAAATCCTGAACTTAAGCGCCGGCGAAGCCCGGTACGTAGAAAATAATGGTCAAGAAAAACTGCCTTTCGAAATCTTGTTGAGCGCATACAGAAGCACTTATCCTAAACGGAATGACCCCGGCTATGCGGTTATTTATAAAGAGAAAAACAGGTCGGTAAGGCTAAATTCCTATGACAAAGAAACGGGCCTAAGCTTTGTATACATGGACCCGTACACTGGCGAAGTGCTGAAAGAGGACGGAACCATTTACTTTTTCTATATCGTGGCGCATCTGCATGGTATGCTCTTATGGCATGGGGTGGGCGAATGGATAGTAGCCATCTGCACCATCGTTTTCCTGATCGAATTGATTACTGGACTGATATTGTGGTGGCCGAAAAAATGGACGAAATCAACAAGGAACGCTAGTTTTAAAATCAAATGGGACGCCAAATTCAAACGTTTGAATTATGATTTGCACAACGTCTTGGGATTTTATTCATTGGCTCTTGGAATCGTATTGTCCGTCACCGGCCTGATCATAGCTTTTAAGCCAATCGCCGACATCACTCTAAACTCCTTCGGAGGCGAATCCGAACGCACTTGGGAAGAGTCTTTGCCCGAAAGTCGTCCCGGAAAAACTCCCGTCAATTTGTTTGGGGCCATCGACAAACATTTTGCGGAACAAACGTGGGCAAAAGAAGCGCAAGTGCGTACGTATTTTACCCAAAAAGAAGGCTACTATCTTTTCTCATTATCCAGACAAGTCGGCCTGAAAAGTTGCGACGGTTTCTTTCCCGTGTTTGTTGACAAGTATTCGGGCCAAGAACTGATACCGACCAAGGAAGCGAAGGCGAACATAAAAATCGACAATGTTTATTGGTCATTGCATATGGGTACGTGGTTTGGCCTCATCGGAAAAATCTCCACATTCATTGCGGGAATTATAGGCACCACTTTGCCGATTACCGGATTTCTGATTTGGTGGGGACGGCGGAAAAAAAAGAAAACTGGCGGAAAAACGACTAGTACCAATACGCCGAAAAAAAAGAATTCACGCACGAAAGTTAAAATCCCGGCAAACACCTAACTCCATTAGAATAAACACCTCATTTGGTCTTAGGCACTGTGCGACTGATTGTTCCAAAAACTTTGGTGCCTAAGACCAGAAAGTTCCCTACCCTTTACTTTTTGTACCATCCCAAAACCGAAGAAGTGGAAAGAGCGTTATGCCGAAGATGCTCGCCGAATACGCCCGACATAATCCCGTTCCGAAACGACAAATCCCCAAACCGGGACCCAATGCCGTATCCAAAGCGCCAATACAACGGCTTGTAGGTTTTGAGCTGGAATTATCATGGCCTACACGGCGTCCGAAAATGGGTATGGAAGACGAGGCCTTGGCCGACCCCGGCGGAGAGGAATACACCATTCCTCTAAAGAAGAAAGACCTACTTTTTACGGGCGACGACTTTGAGGTACAGGCCGACGAGACTTCGGACGGAAAGAGCGACTTCGAGGTGGTAACCGAACCCTTTGCGGAAGACGCCACCGGCTTGGAAAGACTCCGCACAGCCAGCAGAAAAATTGTTGATTTTTTTCATGAAATAGAAACCCTTTCCAAGGAAAACCCAAATCCGTTTATGGGCTTTTCCCCGTTGGCAAAGCATGGCATGACACTAATGCACGAGGCCATATTCAAGCCTCGCTTTCCATTTAATATCACGCCGCAGATGACGGCGGGGATTAGGCTAAGCGAGCTCCCGGACTTTTACCGAGACGCATTTCCCACTTCCAAAGACCCATTTACCCGCTACGGCCGAAGGGCTTTCGGACGTCGGGCATTGAGCAAATCGCATTTGCATGAGTTTCCTTACGAACATCACCACCGCTCAAACGTATTCAACGGCGATATTCCCGACAAGGTGGAAGAAGGGCGCAAGAAGTTTATGGCCAAACACCCGGACCTTCCCTCTTGGAGCATGAGCCCCAATATGCGCGGACTATTGTGTATGATTGTCCATTACCTTAAGGCGGCTTCAAAACCGCACCTTTCATATCCGAAATCCGCTTTTAATTTTTTGGCGAGGACAGACTTTGCGGAGATGTTCAAGGTGCTTCCGCTTAAGGAACGGGTATATTTCGGGCCCAAACACATTATTCGTTGGCTCCGCCTTATCCAGAGTTGTTATCCGTACCTTTCTTGGAAAGCCCCGCTGTTTACGCACGGCGTTTATAGCGACGGCCCAAAAGAAAGCCAGCATATTTTGGACGGCCTAACCGTACAGGCTTGGCTTGAGAATATTCCGAAAGGCGTCGATTTGCTTACAAGATGGAACTTCCCCACGCATGAGCACGCCCACCATTTGGAATCAATGGGCGAATACGCCAGCAGAACCGACGAAGGAGGCGGTACCAATACCACTCGGGCACCAATATTCGAGGTGCGTGGTATGGATATTCTCACTTCGCCGGACAACCTGCCACGTTGGATGGAAAACGGTTGGAAAATGATCTATGCACTTAACAAAAGATTGGACCTGAAGTACGGCGAACCTTTTGAAATTGACGAGGCCAAGCTTGATGTGTTTTGCGCTAAACCTCCGCCGTTCAGGCCTTGAATTTTTTGTAGTAAAGCGTAAAGAGTACAGAGTAAATAGACTGTTTTCGGTATTAAGTATTTGGTGTTAAGTCTTAGGAACCGCGTCGGTGATTGTATCTAACACTTAATACCTGGCACTAAACACCATAGGATTAACATATATTTATCATTTTAGTCTCCATATTAATTTTCCGCACAATTACTTTTACAACTCATCATATTAGTTATTTTTACATAATTAGTGGTACAAAGTAAATGACTATACGTAAATAGTTTACAAGGTTGTTTTTAGTGAAAAAACAATAATCCGTAACACTTGAAACAGGGAATATGGGACTAACCGATAAGCTTCACTTCTTCCACAATATTTTGCCAAAGGCGATCGGCTTAATGGCTATTCCGTTTTTCATTCAGGTGCTTGCGAGTTGTAACGTATCGACATGCACGGGCGACAGCACATACCATCTTTACAATCTTTGTGACATTAGCCTTACGCATATCGACAATTCCGGAGAGAAACCCGTCGCTTCCGAAACCGCCGACATAAGTAACTATATTCTCCGCATTAATACAGACTTGACTTTGGCCCCTTGCGCCACGCCTTCCACTTCTGCCGGAATAATCCCTAAAGCGCAGGCCATGTCGCCCGTCTGCCCCGAAGAGGTATACACACTTTTTAAGTCCGTCGAAAAAATCACGGTCAAAACACTTACCGACATTAACGAGGATTACCCCGCCGACTCAGACGTATCGGACCTTTTCGCTGGAAAAGAAGAGAATTCTATGCAATCCTTGGACCACTATGTAGCGATGTTTCGTGAAAAAGAACATATCGATTACGAAAGCCTGGCTTCTCCTTTCGAATTATACTTAGCCCAGACTCTTGAACCCGGCATTTACCGCTTTGAAGTATCTATAATTCTTGAAAACGAGCGGGCGCTTACCGCAATTTCAAAACCGGTAACGCTTCAATAAATTATGGGCTAATTGGACTGACCTGTTACTTAAAACCGCATTTTTATTTCTCAAGACAATAATCGACCTTATCACTCTAGGCTTTAATGATTATGCGTTACCGTATCCAGAAATACGATGACTTCAACGCTTCCGGCGGAGCCGAAGTATCGAATATAAGTTACGAGAAATCCAGAGGAAGGCTTTGCCAATACGCCAAAACAGACTCCAGTTGTTTTTTTCTCCCGGAAAATTATAGCACCCAAGTAGTTAAAGGGGAAAAATATATGCTGATTGGCAATACCGAATTTCGGTTGCGCAAGGGTGATTCCCTGCGGATACCCAAACACACCGTGGTTTTCACACATATCCCCGACCAAACTGAAGGTTTTATTAGCCTTAATACTCCTTATCCCGCAAAAGGTGACAGCTCTTCTTGTCCTGCACGTATGTTGGACACTTTAATAACCCACCTTTTCGAACCATTAACGATTCCGGAATTAGCCGAAAAAACATTTATGAGTACAGCCACTTTCAAAAGGCACTTTTCACGGAATTTCGGCATCGCTCCCAAAACGTGGATTAGGCAAACTCGCCTTCGGGCCACATATTTTTACCTTCGTACGCAACAGTACCCAGTGTCGGAAGTAGCTTTCCGGGCTGGATTCGATAACCTTCCGCATTTTTCCCATAGCTTCAAACAACAATTTCACCTAAGCCCATCCGATCTCTCGCATATAGATTGAGCCAAAATCGATAACCTTCCGGCTCAGACAAAGCTATCTTTACAAGAAAAAAATTATGGAACAGAAAGAAGCTTTGGCTTTTGCCAACGAATGGGTCAACGCATGGAACTCCTGTGACCTCGACAGAATCCTCACCCATTATTCGGATGACATTGAAGTCAGTACGCCCATGATAAAAATGGCCGCGGACATGGAAGGCAACAGCCTAAAAGGGAAAAAGGCCGTCGCTGAGTATTGGGAAACCGCCTTGCGGAAATTACCAGCCTTAGAATTTAAATTATATGATGTCGCCGTAGGGTCAAACTCCGTAGCCCTTTATTACGAAGCGGTGATGGGAAAAAAAGCTATTGAAGTCATGTTCCTCAACGAACAAGGCAAAATCGAAAAGATGATTGCTCACTATACCTAAGTTTCTAATAAAACATCCGACATAAGTCGCCCCGCAACATAGCAAGTTGGATTAACCTCAGTATTCTTCATCGATACATAGGGGAATATTCTAAAGGGGTAGCCAGTCAATAAAGTACTGGCCACTCCCCTTTTCTGATCACTTTATTCAAGCCCACTATCCCAGTAATTCAGTACAAACTTGCACTAAGTTTCGCTCAAACTTTTTGTCCAACCGAATAGGCATCCGTTTATTGCGCATATGCCACAACTCAATATTGTACATAGAGCCCAAATACAACTAGGCATCCAAGCCGGAAAGACCGACGCCCAAATAGCGAGAGAACTCGGCGTACACCGTGGTACCGTAGGCCGTGAGATAAATCGCAACGGCGGACGCGAAAACTATGACCTCTGGCAAGCGCAATCCGCTCGTGACACAAGACAGCGCAAAGCCGTAAAAGCCCGCTTGCTCTTCGGAGGTGGTGTACTCTTTAATTCCAAACTCCGCAAACTCGGATTAAAATACGCTCACCTCTCTCACACACATATACATTGGTACGATTACGACCAAGACCGTTTCTTCCGTAACTCCGAAGCTTGGCGCTATAAACCCTACAAGGCTCGCAAAACAAACGCTTTTCTGTGGAACGGATCAGAAATAAAGTTCCTACTATCGCCTGTATCCGATAAAGAAACTTTTCAATCTACTGTAAATAAGCGCAGTACCAAACATAAAAGGGTCATAGTAGAAAAACCAATGTTGCAAAACGACAGCATTAATAAAAAACGTAAGCAATCGCCTCGTTTAGCACATAACTATACCCTAACCACAGAATATACACACCTTTCGGCCTAACGCTATCGCTTTTTCGATCTCATATTCTATTTTTCAATACTCTACACGCCTTCGAGACACCAAATATTCCCTTTTTCAATAAGCAATTCTTTCCAAAAAGGACGGGCAAGAGGCTTGTCGCGTTTTAATAAGATCAGCCGGTTATGATTTTGTTGAAGAAAGGAGCCTCTTCTAAAACAAAGTACCTTAAAGTGAATAGAGCTAAAGGTTGTATTATTGAAGTAAGGCCTAGATGCCCATTTTACTTTTCACTATTTATCTTTTATTTTCTAAGCTCATGGTATATCTTCCTAATATATAAGGAAACAGGAATTACTGTTGATTACAAGTTCTAGCATATCAAAAAAGAAAAATTTGAAACGAATAGGATACGTATTTCTTCTTTTTACATCTTTCTCCTGCAACAAGAGTGAAACACTTGAAAAAGAAGTAAGTGAAATTCTCTTTTCAGTTATTCGAGATAATCCAGATCTTTTTTCTTCAAATTACAAACTATTAGATTTTTATAACTCCCCTTTGGGTGGCCCATCAAGAATTTATGATGGTGAAATTGAATCTGACTTTATTATTACAAGCATTTTCAATAAAGAAGAATGTAAATTTCTATCGGATCAAAAAAAGGCAAATAGAAAGCTTAAGATCATCAGGAACAACTGGCTTGATAAAAATTATCGCCTAATTAGTTCTACAGAGATAAATACTTTTAGAGAAAAGTTTCAAAAAGACATTGGATGTATTCAAGGTTTTTCCGTTCCATTAATTTCAAAGGATAGACAGTTTGTTATCATCAGATATTTTGTTTCATGTGGTTCATATAACGCTCATGGGTTTACATCTATTTTTAAGTATACTGGCAGTAAGTGGATTGAATTCAAAAATATTGAAAACTGGATTAGTTAATCCAAAAAATAACTTAAACTCGTTTCATACTGGTGGAAAAACTTTTTAGAAAAAAATAAAATGCGCTAAAATTCACTAATAGTACTTCTTATTGCCAAATAATCGTTCTTTATCAACAGTAATTCTATAAATTCTACTTAACCCATTCTCATCCTTATTAAGTTCCTTTAAAAGAGCTTCTATTGATTTAAAGTTATTGATTTTTTCAAAGGACCTTCTCTTGCTAGTAAAGTATAATTCTCCGGATGTGGAATCAAAGAAAGGGCAATAGTCCATAAACTTTGAATTAATTTCCGGACCCAGATTTATCGCCTTACTCCAATGTGAAGTGTTATCCCTAAAGCTGATATATAAGTCGCCACTGCCCAAACCACCTTTTCTATTATAACCCGTGAAAATTAAAAATGTCTCATCAGGAGAGACGAAGGAGTTAAATTCGTATCCATTCGTATTTATGGAGTCCCCTAAGTTAATGGGCTCGGAATATCCGCTATTGTTCCAGGCACAGTAATAAATATCATCTTTCCCCTTAGAGCCCGGATTGTCACTTGTAAAATAAAGGTTTTTGTTTGCTGTTACGGATGGGTAAAACTCATCATAACTCGTATTGACGGGAGAACCAACATTCTTCGGGGCTCCCCATTCCGCATTTATATCAGAACGTTCGACATACCAAATATCAAAATCCTTGGGTTGATCAGATGAGCTATCTAAAGGTCTATTCGAGACAAAGTATAGCCTTAGATTATCAGGAGAAAGGAAGGCTTCAAGGTCTTTATACTTTCCAGAGAAAGGGACAATCGTAGGCTCACCCCAACGAGTGTTAATCTTTTTTATTCGCACTATAACCGAGATATCCCCCAAGTTACTTTGAATGGTAGTGTACGCTTCCTGACCGTTTGAAGATAATGTGAAATCCCGTACGCATGGAAAATCAGTTAATGACTTAATAGCAATGGTAGCGGATTTCGTGTTTTGCCCATAAGCTATAAGGCTGAACAAGCAAAGACCAATAAGAATATTGATTATTTTCATTTTTGACTAGCCTATATTATAAGTCGCTAAAATTCAACCTGTAACGCATAAAATCACGAATACCTCATGATCATTTTAAGATTATCGAGCTTTGCGATTCAGTGAATGAAAACACACGGAAAGTCAACACTTCGGGTTAAAGCACAATATATTAAAACATCACTAAACCAATGTTCAATTATGAAAAAAACGATCTATTGTCACAGTACATGACAAAAAATGGCTTTCCGAATCATTGCGTAATTTTGAGTGACCAAACTTAAACCCGCAAAACGATTGGAAAGCCAGTTCGAATATACAAAACTACAGACCTTAATTACCAGTGAACCCGAGTTAAAGAAACTGAATAAGGCCCGACTAAAACTGCTTTGTTACCTGATAACCTCGTTGATCAAAGTCCAAAAGGTTGGTTTCAGACACCTTTCGGAAGGATACGATTCGGGAGCTACGGTGACGTCCAACATGAGGAGGATTCAGCGTTTCTTTGCCAAATTCGAATTTCCGGAAGAGGGCTTTTCCCGGCTTATCATCAGGATGATTCCCGTCAAAGGGAAATACCGGATCGCCATTGACCGGACCAACTGGAAGTTCGGGAAAAGGAACATCAACTTGCTGTTTCTCTGCGTTGTATACAAAGGCGTGGGTATTCCGTTGATATGGAAAGTGCTTGGGGACAAGAAGGGGAATTCGAGCACGGCCGAACGAAAAGGTCTTCTCGGGAAGTTTATCGAATGGTTCGGTGCGGATATGATCGAACGCATTACCGCTGACCGGGAATTTATCGGCGAAGAATGGTGGGAATTCCTGCTGGAACACGGGATCCCTTTTTATATCCGCATCAAGGAAAACGCGTTAATAGGGTTGCATGGCGGAAGATTCGTAAACGCCAGGCGATTGTTTGCGCCCCATAAGCTGAAAGTCGCCTATTTTCATCCGACTTCCGTGACGATCACCAAGGTGAAGGTGTATGTTTCGGGAATGAAGTACATCGAGAACGGAAAGCTCGAATACTTGATCCTCGCGTCTCCGAAAAACACTCGGGAAAGCTTAGAAATCTACCGTGAACGCTGGCAGATAGAAACCATGTTCAGGGGCTTCAAAAGTGCGGGCTTCAACCTTGAGGATACGCATTTACAAGATTACGAAAGGATAAACAAGTTGCTGTGTGTCATAGCAATAGCGTTTATCTGGTCGTATAATATCGGGATTTTCAAACACGAAGAGGAGGAGCCGATCAAAATCAAAAAACACGGGAGAAGGGCGAAAAGCTTTTTCTCGTACGGCCTTGAGGAAATAGCCCACGCTCTGATTAATAAGGTCGAAACGAAGATCGAGAGATTATCAGGGCTATTTTTGTCATGTACTTAGATCTATTGTAAGCTCATTACAATACCATTGTTTAACATTAACAATTACGATCAAAACCATTCTTTCCGTAAATCCAAAGCTAGGTATCATAGACATCAAACAGCCAGCACTTTTGCGAAACAAATCACAAGGCCCCCTGACAAGTCATAATTTAGTGGAATACATTAAGGTTATGTTCAACATTACTTCATGTTGTTATATAAAAATTGTAAATAGATCAAGAACAAAATAATTCATGTTCTTTGTATTGAAAAGTAGGGTTTAACTATCTTTACACCACTAAAATGAAGTTATACAAAGTTTTTTTTATAATTACCTTAGTCTCTGGCACAGTACATGACAAAAAATCATATTCCCCTTGCGCCAACCTTTTACAAGTTGGGTACCTGAAAATAAAAAAGTGTAGAGAAGAACGAAGCTCCTCTCCATAAAAAAGGAACTTCGCCACGTTTTGAAATACTACTTAAGTAGTAACGCATTTCATTTTTTAATTACCAGAAATTTGCGGTAAAAGTGATGTCTGTAAATGAATCTTCCCCCACGATATTGTATCCATATCCTCCTGTTGCCGAATATATCGTTATTTCGGCACTAAGCCCATCAGCACTAACTACGCCTGTAACCCAGGGCTCTGGAGAGTAATCTAATAGAAAAGTATCACCAATATCATTATCCTCCGCTGGATATATCTCCATAAAACCCCATTTTTCAGTTGGAGACGGAGAATAAGCAATAACCACCACAAATGAATCCTCATTATCGGATATAATGGTAACTTCTTCAGTGTTTCTTGCTATACCCCACCATAAATTCTCGAATTCGGAATTGTTTATAGTATGAGCGGAAGCGGAAGGAACAAAGGCGAAACTTGTGATCACCATTGTCAGAAGTAAAAGTTTTTTGAATACGACAATTGCTTTTTTTGATATTTAAAACATAAAAGCACTTTAGCACAATTAAATATAGTTTCAAAACCACTACACCTCTATTGTATTATAATTATTATTTAAATAATTACAACAACATTCAACAATGAATGACACGAATGATTTTCTATGATACTAAACAGGGTATAGTCTTACAAGACTATGATGCGTTTACGATTTGAACTCCTGACAACCTTTAATAGACAAGCCCCTGCTTTCGTAAATTATAATAGCATTGGTAATCGAAAAATATAGAGTCTATTCACACCATAAGAAGGTCCTCTACTTGCACTAAACACACAAAACAAAAGATATTTTCACTCCAAATTCCATCAACTCACTCCTTGCCCTTCCCTCATACCAACATCATTATACTGCGTCGCAATATATTTATCGTTGCATTAGGTGTCTGTGTTTGCATTATTACACAACCAAACAGTTACTTATTTATGACGAAGTACGCATTTTCTTTATTAGTGACTTTCTTTCCGCTATGGCTTTTCGCTCAGCAAAAACATACTCTGAGCGGTACGCTATACGACCATGCGAAGGGGGAACCTTTGGTAGGCGCAACGGTACATTTCGACGGTACTACCATTGGCGATATCACCGACGATAAGGGAAGATATTCACTAGCTGCGCCAGCGGGGAAGTACAAATTGGTGGTTAACTATTTAGGGTACCAGCCCATCGAAAAACTGATAACCTTGGATAAAGCTCAGACTTTCGACGCAAAGCTAAAAAGTGATTTGACTAAACTGGATGCCGTAGTGGTTAGAGGCGAGGGGCAACAGGCGGTTGACATCAGGACCCCGCAAATGGGGGTGAACAAGATCTCATCCAAAAAAATCAAAGAGATACCGGCGGTGTTGGGCGAGGTGGACATTATCAAATCAATCCAACTTTTGCCGGGCGTGACGAGCAACGGCGAGGGCGACGGGGGCTTTAACGTACGCGGCGGTGCCGGCGACCAAAACCTGGTGTTGCTTGACGGGGCCACGGTATACAACACCGCACACTTGTTCGGTTTTTTCTCGGTATTCAACGCCGACGCCATCAGTGGCATTGAACTTTACAAAGGCGCCGCACCCGCCAAATACGGTGGCAGGGCATCGTCGGTACTGAACATAAACCACAAAGACGGCGAGGACGACTCGATACACCTTGCGGGCGGAATAGGTATTCTATCCAGTCGGCTGGCGGTGGAAGGCCCTACATTCAAAGACAAAGGAACTTTTCTGTTGGCCGGACGGGCCTCTTACGCCAACGTGTTTTTGCGTTTGGCCAACTTCGGCAGTTACGCGGGCTTTTATGACCTGAACCTAAAGACGGATTATAGAATCAGCGACAAGGACAAGATTGTTCTTTCGGGCTATTTCGGCGATGACAGTATGGAGCTTGAAGACGCCTTTAAGAACGTATACGGCAACCTGTCGGGTACTTTGGCGTGGAAACGGGCTTTTAACGAATCTGTCTACGGCGAAATGTCTTTGGTATTCAGCCGTTACCGCTACAACTTCCAGATCTTCGGACAAAGTATCGACTGGACTGCGGGCGTTTACGATTACAAAGCCGGCTACGACTTGGCCTATGCGGTAAACGACAAGCTAAACCTGGACTTTGGCCTAAGCAGTATATACCACGTGTTCAAACCCGGTGATGTAGTCCCCACCTCCCCCGATTCGGATATCAACGCCTTTGAGGTAGACCAGAAATACGCATTGGAAAACGGCGTATACACCAACGCCGAACACGAACTCAGCGACAAGGTGACCGTTCAGTACGGCATTCGCCTAAGCAATTTCCTTAGAATGGGCAAAGAGGACATCAGCCTTTACGAAAACGACTTGCCCGTATATTACAACAGCGAACTGGGCATTTACGAAAGTGCCGACCCTTCGGGCGTAAAGGGCTACGCCTCGGGAAAAGTGTCGAAAAGTTTTTGGTATCCGGAACCCCGGCTCGGAATATCCGTCCAGCTGAACCCTACCTCGTCCGTCAAAGCCGGATATAACCGCATGGTGCAATACCTACACCTTATTTCCAACACGGCTTCCATCACACCGCTCGACGTTTGGGCTCCCAGCGGGCAGTATATCGATCCGCAGATAGCGGACCAGTACGCGGTGGGTTTCTTCAAGAATTTTAAGGAGGAAAAATACTCGTTGGAAATCGAGGCCTATTACAAAACGGTGCAAAACCGCATAGACTATATAGACGGCGCCGAACTGATAGCGCAGGAACGAATAGAGACGCAAATACTTAACGGCGAAGCACGTGCCTACGGCCTGGAAGTATTGCTTAGGAAAAACCAAGGACGCCTTACCGGCTGGATAGCCTATACCCTTGCCAAATCGGAACAAAGGGCCTTGGGCGGAGACGCCGGCGGACCGGGAATAAACAAAGGAGAATGGTACAACACAGCCTATGACCGCACGCACGACCTGTCGGTGACGGGTACGCTAAAGGTGAACGAAAAATGGAGCCTTGGCGGAAACTTCGCGTTCCAGACAGGCCGGCCGGTCACCTACCCCAACGGAAAATTCGAGTACAACGACCTATCGGTAGCCACGTATTCCCAACGCAACGCCGACAGGCTTCCGGTATACCACCGCTTGGACGTATCGGCCACGTTGCGTCCCACTCCGAAAAAAGGCAAACGCTGGAAGGGCGAATGGGTGTTCAGCGTTTATAACCTGTATAACCGCATGAACGCCGCCTCCATATCCTTTGCCGAAAACACCGATACGGGAGTAAACGAAGCCACCAAGACTTCTATTTTCGGAATTATTCCTTCAGTTACCTACAACTTCAAATTCTAATCAGATGAGGATATTATTTTTATTGGCATGTATTGTCCTGGTTTCGACATCGTGCACGGAAGTGATAGACGTAGACCTTAATGACGGACAGGAAAGGTTGGTTATTGAGGCTTCCATTGATTGGGAAAAAGGAACGGAAGGCAAAACGCAAAGTATAAAGCTCAGCCATTCCACCCCTTTTTATTCGCAAAACGGAGGGCGTCCGGCCGAAGGCGCTACGGTCAAGATCACGAAGACGGACGACAACAAGGTTTTCCTATTCGAAGATTCGGGCAACGGCCTATACACCACGCAGGTATTCGAGCCGGCGGTGGGTGTGGAATACGCTTTGGAAATTGTCTATAATGGAAAAACCTATATCGCCAAAGAGACCATGTACGGAGTCAGCGAGATAGATTCCATTGAAGAGAATAAGGAGGGCGGCTTTGGCGGAGACGAAATAGAGATAGAAGTGTTCGCCAAGGATCCCGAAGACGAACGCAATTATTACTTCTGCGAATTCTCCTTGGAGAACGGCAAGAAGCTGTCCCAAGACGTACGGAACGACGAGTTTGAGAACGGCAACCGCGTCAGGTTTGACTACGAGTGGGAAGACGACCCGGCGGGCGAGCTGATCAACGTCAAGCTATACGGTATTTCCAAAAACTATTACAATTTTATGGGAATACTGATAGAGCAATCGGAAGGCCAAGACGGTCCGTTCCCTACGGTACCCGTTCCGCTCAAGGGCAATTGCCTAAACAAAGACAATCCCGACGAAGAGGTTTTGGGCTATTTCCGCCTGTCGCAGTTCGTCCGGGGCCAACATAAACTGTCGGAATAAGCCACGGAAAAACAGGCGCAAGTGTTAAGCTAAGCCACGCTTGCGCCAATTCAAAAATTCAACATTCAGTCCGCCACAATTTTACTGGATGTGCTTATTAAGGAACAGTTAAAGAACAATCTCGCTATTTGGGGCTCAGGAAGACGTAACAAACATCGATACAGTACATAATACCTGCTACCTAAGACCCCGTGGATTTATTCTTTTATCATTCCTAATTAAATAAGAAAAGAAAGCCCCGGAGCCCGAACGCCAAGCTCCGCCGGAAACAAATGATACTGAGCCTATTTACTGGACGTGCTCAATAACGCAAAGTCAGATCGGCCAACCGGGCCTGTTTGGCTTTGTGTTTTTATGGATTTCTCCGAATTGCTATACTCTATCGAGTTGATTGAAAACGTGTTACCGGCCTTATGAAGATAAAGCAGTTCCTAAACTTACCCTTTAACTTCTTCCATACCAAAGAGGAAAAGTGGCTTTATATTTTCAGCAGTTCCTTATTTTTCATGCTGTTTTTGCTGACTTACCGCCCCTTCGGGGACTTTGAGGAACTGAAGTTCAAAAAAGAGTTCATTTTTGTATTGCTCTACGAAGGCGCCATTACATTCATAGCCTTTTACATTAGCCAGTTTTGGCTCAAAAAATATATTCTCAAAAGAAGAGTGCGAAGTTATAAAGCCAACCTCCTGTATTTTATGCTGGAAGTGGCGCTTATACAACTTATAATGTTGCTTCTGATGGGGGTACAACAGGCGGTTCTGGGCACATGCCCACTTAAAGACGGCCGTCCGCCCATAGTGTTTGCCCTCATCGGTCTGGAAATATACTTCTCAAAATGCCTGGTGCTGATATATCCCTTGGCGGGTTCGGCGCTGTATATCCATATCAGAAGGCTCAGCCACGAGAAAAAAGAGATAGAAAGCGAACTGCACAAGGTGCAGCAGGAATACAGCCTCCAGAAAGACCAAAACGATATGGTCGATATCATGGACGAAAACGGCAACGTGAACCTGACCATCCCATTGGCGCAGTTGCTTACCCTGGAATCCAGCAACCAATACGTAATGGTCAGGTACTTTCAGCAAGGACAAGCCCGGACGAAACTGGTAAGGACGCAACTAAAAAAAGTATTGTCGGAATTGACAGACTGCCCTATTATCCAATGCCATCGTTCCTTCGCAGCCAACCTACTGAACGTTAACTCGCTTAAGGTGCTCAACCGCAAGAATTACCTGATAATGAACGGTCCCGAGAACCTTAAGATCCCCGTATCTAAAACATATTTGGCCAATATCAAGGAAGTCACGCTGAAGGCTTACGCTTAGTTATGGTAAAGAGCTCCGAGTAAAATGATAAATGGTCTTTTGGGACAAAAGCATCCATCCTACAGCTCTAAAAATCACCCACTAAGATATATATGCGTAGAGACAGGGCATGTCCTGTCTCTACATTCCAGTTGGTAATATCCTTTTGTAAAATCCCAAAACACCAATCAATGATGAAAACACGCACCTCTGTCCGTCGGCTTTAGATTAGGGTTTTTACCAAAATGGATAATCGCACGTTTCATATCTTCCAATAAAATATTGGCCATATCCTTACTGAAACCTTCCTTCACCACTATGCGCGCCACCACTACGTCCGAGGCGTTGTCGGGCATGGAATAGGCCGGGATAAGCCAACCGCGTTCACGCAGTTTGTCTGTAAAATCGTATAAAGAATAGTTCGTGACTTCCTTGAGTTGAAATGCGAATACTGGTATGTCACTACCGTCGCTTACCAGCTCGAATGGACCCAACTCCGCAATTCCGGAAGAAAGGTACAGTGCCACGTTTTGGCAGGTTTGGTGAATTCGCCTATAGCCTTCGAAGCCTAGCCGTATAAAGTTGTAATATTGGGCCAGCACTTGGCTTCCGGGCCTGGAGAAGTTGATGGCGAAAGTAGGCATTTGACCACCGAGGTAGTTTACTTTAAAGATCAAATCTTCCGGAAGGTCAGACGTCTCTTTCCAAACCACCCAGCCCACGCCCGGATATACCAAACCGAATTTGTGCCCGGAAGTATTAATCGATTTTACCCACTTCAACCGGAAATCCCATTCCAGGCCCGGCTGGATAAACGGCGCCACAAAAGCCCCCGAAGCCCCATCGACATGAATGGGAATATCCCAGCCCGTTTCGGCGTTTAGCTTATCCAGCGCATCGTTGATTTCCTTTACGTTTTCGTACTCCCCCGTAAAGGTTGTCCCCATGATCGCCACCACGCCAATAGTGTTTTCGTCCACGTATTTTAGAATGTCTTCGGCGCCGTTCGTATACTTTCCTTTTTCCACAGGAATAAGCTTTGGCTCCACCTCCCAATAGCGGGCGAATTTCTCCCAACAGATCTGCACATTGTTGCCCATCACTATATTCGGCTTGTCGGTGGGCTTTCCTTTCACCTTCATGCGCTCTTTCCACTTCCATTTCATCGCCATGCCGCCAAGCATACAGGCCTCGCTGGAACCTATGGTCGAACAGCCCATGGCCTTTTCTTTCTGCGGAGAGTTCCAAAGCCTGGCCAATATGTTGACACAACGGCGTTCCATTTCAGCCGTTTGCGGATATTCGTCCTTGTCAATCATATTCTTGTCAAACGTCTGCGACATCAGCTGGGTGGCTTCGGGTTCCATCCATGTCGTTACGAAGGTGGCCAGGTTCATCCTTGCGTTTCCGTCCAGCATCAGTTCATCCCTAATCAAATCGAAAGCCGTACGGGGAGGCAAGCCTTCTTTCGGGATCTCGAACTTGGGCACTTCGCTATCCATAGCCCTTTGCCCGTAAGCTGGTGTGAGCATCTCCTCTTCACGCCTCAGTCTCTTCGGCTCAATCTTTTTATAGGTCATAACGACAAGTCTGTTTAATTTTCAATAATGATAAAACGGCACATCCTTCTTCGGCCTAAACCATGGGGACTTCGCATTGTTGCCCCTTAGGAAGATTAAAAACGAGCCATAACACATTGCCTATTCCCTATTTTTCCGGAGAAGCACCCTTCCCGCTTTTATCCCTAGAAATTTTGTTCTGATCACGCAAAGGCGTGGCATTCTTTCTCCTAGGTACTTTTGTTTTGTTCTTCGCTTTCGGTTTCTTTTCTTCTTCTTCAAAACTTGTGTCTTGAACTTCCAAAGGATTTTTGAAAACCAAAGTCCTGTACGGAAACGGGATCTCGATTCCCTGTTTGTCAAATTCTTTCTTGACGGATTTTAATGCGTCGCACTTCAAGACAAATGCGTCGGAATTATTCTTGGCCCAAGCGTACGCCCTTAACACAATCGACGAGTCCGCCCACTCAACCACTCTGACCACTACTTTTGGGATACCTTCGTCTAGATCTTTTTTATAGCGGGTGTCAACACACAAAGGGTGAGACTCCAAAATATTGGATATTATATCGCTGGCCTGATCCAAATCCGTATCATAAGACACCCCGAAATCGATATTCTTACGGACTTTCCTGTCCACTATGTTGCTGTTGACGATTGTTTCGTCGCTTATTACGCTATTGGGTATCACGACTCTCCGCATCTCGAAGTCACGGATAATGGTGTGCCTCAATGATATTTCCTCTACCGTTCCCATCTTGCCGTCGTCCAACGCCACCACATCCCCAACTCTGAAGGGTTTAAAGAGTAAGATAAACATGCCTCCAACTATATTGGAAAACGCCTTTTGGGAAGCGAATGCCAGAGCAGCGGCAAAAATACCCGCACTGGTAAAAAGGGTGTGACCCAAATCCTTGAAATAAGGGATATTATAAAGGATAAAAAACAGTCCCAGAATACCGAGAATATAGGTAATGGAACTGCGTATAAATAAAAGGCCGGTGTCATCCGCATCAATTTTGTCGAAGTGACGCTCGATAATCTTCGTGAAGAATTTTTTTATCAAAAAAGACGCAACGGCTACGAACAAAACCGTACTTCCTACAAGCAGCGTATAGTCAACAATTTCTTCGGGGATTTTATATATAAATTCCATAAAACCCAGAACCGTGAAAATCAAACACCTCATTGAGAATATAATTCAACCAAACCCAGATAAGGCATCAACTAACCAGACAATTTTCGGTTCGTTCCAAAGAAAAACATACGAACGCACGGCATCAAAATTGCCTGTCTTTTTCGAATCCATAGACACTTTAACTCCCTTGCGCATTTCACTCATTTCACACGACGTTGAGCATTATGCATGTAGAATTCAAACATATTGCACATATACTAACTTTTGTGTGTCTCTTGACGCTTGTATACAATGGGACGAATGCGCAAAACCATCATGCTACAAAAGAAAAAATCAATAAAATCGCCCAGGATACGCTCACTACGGTCATACAGAAATCTACCGATTCGGCGCAAATCAACAGAGTGTTCGGCGGACAAGTTCCTATGGCCTTCAACGATCCCGAATTGCCACGATTCTCCCTGTTCGGAAAAGAGGGAAAGTATTATCTAGGTATGGGCGGATATGTCAAAACGAGTCTGGCCTACGATTTTGACGGTGCTATAAACGACCCGATAAACTTTGTCGTAAGCAAGATTCCGGTGCCGTCCAAGCCAAGCAATAACAAGCAAGTCCACTTCTCAGCCGTCACCAGCAACTTCTTCGTAAACTTTGTCAGGTTCCATGGCGAGAACCGTTTCAGCGCTTACCTGAACGGCAATTTTACCGGACCAAAAAACACCTTCCTGATTCGTTACGCTTATGTAACGTTTAACAAGTGGCGGGCGGGCTTTGACATTTCCCTGTTCACGGACGTGGACGCCTCCGTGCCTACCATTGACTTTCAGGGGCCAAACGCCTTTACGTTTACGCGGAATACGACGATCGCTTTCCGGCACTCGTTCAACACGCATTGGTCTGTGGGCGCGGCCACGGAAATGCCTATTTTTAACGCTACCTACTCCAGCTTGACTGAAGAAACGTATCAGAATTTGCCCAGTATACCCGCTTATATAAAACTATCTTGGGACGAACAAAAGTCTTGGGTGCGGCTGGCCGGAATAATCCGCTCGTTAAAATACCGAAACAACACCGATAACGAAGAAAAACGGATTCAGGGATGGGGCGTTCAGCTTAGCGGAAAACTTTCGATGATACGCAAAAGGGTATCCCTATTCTACCAAGGAGCCGGCGGGTCAGGGTTCTCCCGTTACCTCCAAGACTTATCGGGCCTTGGCCTTGACTTTATACCTGATCCGGACTCTCCCGGCCAGCTTCACGCAGTTGACGCCTTTGGCGGTTACGCAGGCCTTCAGTACAATTTTTCGGAAAAAAATTTAGTTTCCTGCACCTACAGCCAAGTCAGGGCCAGCCTTCCCGCCGGAACGCAGATGGATGACCAATATCTGTACGGACAATATTTGGTTGCCAACTATTTCTGGAATACCCGGGCTACGATACAGTTAGGGATAGAGTATGTTTATGGAAGAAGAGTAAACCGCAACGGGGAAAGCAACCATGCGAACCGAGTGCAGGCTTCTGTGCAGTATAACTTTTAATATCCACTTATATCTAGCTATGTACGAGCTGTATTGACAAGAAAAAACGACGTATTCTAACACCTACCTCTCAGTATATGTCCGCCATTTACTTGGCAATTCCCCTATCTCATCCCGGAAACATTCTCTAAAGTGTTTCGGATCACTAAAACCTACACGTTTCATCGTGGCTTTTACCGAAAGGTTCTCTTCCCTCAATAGATCCGCCGCCTTCTTGATTTTTCTTACCTGAATATATTTTGACACTGGAACCTTAACCAACTTCTTGCACTTTTTGAACAAAACGGAATGACTCATGCCCATCTCTTTTGCAACGTTCTTTACGGTTAGATTATCTGAGTTCATTAGTTCGTCAATTTTCTGATCCAAACGCAACAAAAATAAACGGTCTTCGCTATCCATTCTAATTTTCCGAACGTCCGCATACCTCAATGCCACACCCTCACCCTTATTATCAATACTTCTCGATTCAGCCTCTCTTTTAGTTTTGGCCATCACTTGCTTCTTCACCTGTTCGGTCACTTTTACGGATTCTTTGCCTCTTGATGTTCCCCCTTCATGAAAATAAGTATCGCGCCGAAAAGATAATGAGTGGGAACCGTCATTTTCCTGTTTATAAGATGATACCCTGAACGCTATGCTGGTTCTGGCCCCTTCTAATTCAACCGACACCCTTCCGAAAATACCCACATTGTCAAAAGCTTCCGCAATCATTTCCACAACCGTGGCGTAAGCCTTCTCATTACCTACAAGTGACAAGTTTTTGTCAGAGACCCAGGAGTGATAATCATATTGTATACAATTATCTTTGGCGAAGTCGGCATATTCCTTAAAAACACTGTCTACGATCTCGGGCAAACCGCCACTCTTCATGAATCTTCTATTAGAAGAAATCATCTTCTCCAAACTGTCTGTCTCACCCGTTGATGATTTTGGAAAAGAACCTTCAGGCTCCACGTTTTCACAATAAGCCGAATTGCGATTTGTCCATATCTCCTTCAATCTGTTTCTCATTCGGCTAAAGGTCTTCTTCACCGTCAAAATATAAAAAGAGACTACGCTGACAATGGTCAATAAGGGATAAAGCACTTTTCCCGAAGCAAAAAATTCCATAATATTTTCCATATCTAAATTATCACAAATACAATCAAAAACGGTCTACGCTTACATTACGTAACCTGTTGTACTTATATCTTCCCAGAAAAGGGAATATTGTATATTCTAGAAATAATCGACAAACAAGAAGAAAGCCTACAACGAACCAAACATCCCTATATAAATAGGAAATAATAGAGGCTCCGTAAATACAACAATACGAAGACTCACATATCGGCCAGTTACATTTTACCGCTAATAAAGACGAGAGGACTAGGCCTTATTAATTATTAGGCACAAACTTCCTCATTCCTCTTAGCATAATTGAGGACTTCCCTTTTCCACCCTCGAAAAGCGGAAACAAAAATATATGATATCATTCCCTGTTAACATTACTCTTAGCCCCTAAGAGTTTCTGTTTCGCAAAATATATTAATGATATGTGGCTAGAAATAAACACTAACAATGGCCCCCACCACTGATAATATTTGAGTAAACAAGCAAACGTGAGATTAGAACTTCGTTAAAATAATATCGAGCCTGTATTTTATGTCTCGTCTAACTTTTCTCGCTCCCGCTATCCTGTCAATATTTATATTATAAACTGTGTTTTACGAATCAACTCCAGACTCTACAGTATTAATTGTCCAGTAACCGAAAAGGGCACCAACAACATTTTCTCCTTAATTGAGATCCTTATATAACATATCCAAGGGATCATCCCATTATCAATTGGGCGATAGAACATCTCTTGTATAATAGCTCCCCCTTTCGTCAACTCAAGTAACTATTTTATAAGATTTGAAACAAAACCATTTTGTGTAAAAATGTTTTCAGTTAGCCAAAAAGCAACGGAATATAATGGTCAATTTTTACCTGTGTAAAAACATTTCACACCTCACAATATCAAGAGCCTCCTTTCAAAAACAAAAGATTAACACTTAAAACACCCCTTCATTTCGCCATTATACCCCTCACAGCACATACCAATAATGCAATAGGAACAACCTATCACGCAACAAGCTGTTACTAAAACGTAAAACATCTGATACCCCCGGAAAATTACCCCCACCTCTTCATAGACAGTATAGCATCAAGAATAATTCATCCCACCTGACGGTTTATCATGAAAGCAAAAGAAAAAATGGCGGTGTTTTTTGACCATGATAAACTTTGTATACAAAAATTGATCACCCCCTCATCAGCAACCCTTATACTATTATGTAAGGACATGATTATCCTGAGTTGAGACCATAATCACCTATGTTTTTACAGTTCCTGAGAAAAAAGGGTTAAACACCCCCTCATTTACCTTTTCAAATTTCGAATTAAAGAATATAAAATGATTCACTGATGCTGTTGTGGACCAAGAAGAAGTCCAGCACTCTATCCGAAAGATCCGCAAAAAGGGGGGGAATGCTAGTTTCCTCGCCTACTTGTACTTATAAGGGCTGAAACATCTGAGTAGTGATGAATAGAGGAGAAACTATGAAATGAAAGCTGTCATAGAGACATGGTAAGCCCAATCCTTATATTAATCAGGAACTATTCTCGGTTATCTAAGGAACGGAATTATCAAACAATTTAGGAGCAATATTGTGGCCATGTGACCGCATATAGTTAGTGATACTATATAAGCTCTATATATTAGGCAATGAATAAAAGAAATAGAAATGCTCGTCAACATAATTCTTAAAACCAAACGCCTGATACGCCACATTAGACAATAAAAAAACCACCCTTGCCTTGGGTGGTTTAAAATAGCGCTTGCCTACATAAGCGCCGAAATAAAGAACACTACTCCGTTATCTTTACCCAGCTTATTTTTCGGCCAAGGGGCCTTTATAGCTGTAAATTTCCAATTCGTTTACACTAGAGTACTTTGTCTCATTTTTCCCTCTCTTAAATTCGTGAATTGCCAGTTTCACATAACGTCCTTTTTTAAACGTATAAGCGTAAATACTCTTTGGCCCCTTATTGGTCTCGCCCGTTACCGGGTCCTTGTTAGCCTCTCCCTCATGGCGATATTCGGCTACCGGATCACCCCAGTTATCTGGATCATCACTTACATACAGATAACACTTCGTAATCTGGTCGTTTTGGTCTTGACGCGTATGATATACGAAATAAGCCACTTCCTTCTGTTCGCCCATATCCACTACGATATCATGTGGCATCGGCGGTGTTGAGTTATCCCAGTTCGTGTGGAATTTTGAATTAACGTCTCCATCAACAATGTAATCCGGTTTTCCTTCGCGTGCCGGCGGGCTGGAAATAACCGTAAGTTCCGAGGCGGGAATTCTTTCGCCCTCATATGTCCCGGGAATAGTCCTCTTGTTAAAATCCACACCGTACCCGTTTCCAACGAACAGTTCAAAAGCCGCGTCCACATCCTCGGTCATTGTTCCCAAAGCCCATACATTGTTATTTGGGTCTTGATCAAGGCCGTTCGGCAGTTCAGTCTTCCTGTGTTCCACAAAATTAGTAACTGCATCCGCTCCATGAGTCTCTTCGATTTGCTCCAATGTTGCCAACATTTTTCCCAAGCCTAACTCTCTAGGGTACATGCCCAACTGTTCCGAACTCATCGTCAAGGGATCATAGGCTTGAAAATCGGTGTGGCCTTTGGCGAAATCAACCAACGGGCGGATATATTTCTCGCGGGCGTCAGCCACTCCTTTTTCTTCAAGGATCTTCACTATTGTATACAAAGCAAGAGCATCCTGATCAAAGGGTTCCACCTTGAAGTCATTAACCCAATGATAAGCGCATTTACCTAGTTCGACCGAAAGCTTTTCCGTGTTTCCGGCAAAGTCACTAGCTCCTATGCCCAAGTAATATTCACCCGCATTCTTGGTTAAGATTCCATTTCCTCCCATCAAACGCAATGTCCAATCTCGAGAACCGTCGTCTCTATCCAAATATTGCTTTACGTCCTCCAGAACGGTCTCGTAGACTTGCTTTACGTCCAGCACTTTGCTTTGAAAATAAGTGTTGGCTTTATAGGTTACATGCCCTTCCCTCTGGGCAAATCCGTAATCGAGAACGCTTATGTATTCTGACGAAAAAAAAGCAGGACTTTTGGTGGTCGCATCCTTCATGATTTCTTTAAAGAAAGCCACATTACCTGCGTCAAACCCTGAGAAGATATCGATTCCCGAAGCCAAAACAAGCGTATTTCCTATACCCTTGACAGCAATAACGGGGGTCTCACCAGATTTTGCCAAAATCGTCCATTCTTCGGGAGTGTCTAGTCTAAGGAAAGAGCCTTTATTACTGGCTTTTACAGTATGGCCTTCCTTCATGGTCGTAATATCGCCTACGGGACCAGCCTCAAAGGCGAAACCAAAACCGGCAACCAGATCATTTGGATTGGCAAGTTCAGCGCCGTCACCCATAGCGAAGAAACACAAGCTTCGCTTTTCGGAGAACTTGGTCAGGTACGCAATATCTTCCGGAGTATAAGACTCGTTATTCTCCGTATTGAGATACACGTTGAGCACATTACGTCCCGTTGCGTCAATCTTCGAAAGCTTCGGATACGACAGTGTCATAAATTGGGCGTTAGCCGTATCCAGAAAGCTGAAGAAATTGTTTCCTTCCCCAAAAAGCTGAGGGTTCCAGTACTGCGACACGTCGTTTATCAGATGGAGAGGCTTTGTGTCGTAAATCTCAGGTGAGGGAGCCTTCAAGTCTAGCGTGTCCTCGGCACAAGCCAGAAAGATCCCGGTCGCACCAAACAACACAAACTTGTATATGTTCTGGTAAATTCTTTTCATTTGTCTTGAGATCAATAGGCGCCTCAAAGTTCAAAAAGAGTTCCCGGACTTGTCCAGGGTTCCCGGAAATGATTTTTCCGGAAACCTTTGGACTTAGATGGGATACTTACCTCTTAGCGCCTGTTAAACAGTATTTCGATCCCGTAACCGCATAATTGGCTACTGAATAAATGGATCAATAAAGTCCGCAGTCGGCCGCCACGTTATCAACGAAGCGGTTCACTGGGCCATCGCCTTTTTTGTTCTTGTTGTCAATATTTTGGATTTCCCCAATGAAATTCGGGCAAGAGCCTTTATAAACGTAAATCACGCCGTTGTTGCCCCAATTGCCAATAAAGCTGGACTCGCGAATCAAAATACCGTGCTCAAGTAAAACGGCTCCCGCTTTCCAAGGCGTTTTATTGTTCAGGAAAATACATTCATTAATCACCACGCCTTTGGTATCACCACCCAAAGCCGCAATACCAGCACCATCCCAATGCGCATAGTTCTCCTCAAAAGTACAGTTGTGGAATTGGGCCGCAGATTTATTAAGATGAACGGCTCCCCCTTTTTTGGAAGACCTGTTTTTGTAAAATACACAGTTCCGGAAAATCGGGCTTCCCAATCGGCAATCCAACACTCCTCCATAATCGTCGTTTTTGCTATACTGAAAACGAATACCGTCGAATTCGGAACCTTCCAACTTATGCTTGAATTGCGAAGTCAGAATTTTGAACTTGTCATCTTTGCCAGCGTCATACTGCTCTTGAGTACGTCCTATTGCCGTAACGTGGGCTACAGGGTCTCGCTGAGATTCCATCTCTTCCGTTCCAGTAAATCCGCCCAAGAAGCGGGTGCCGTTATACAATGGAATCTCCGACTCGTTGTAAAGGCCTTCAGCTATCCAGAATTCGGCGTCGATACCGCCGGCTTCCACCGCTTCTTTGAGGCTAACGAATGCGTCTTTCCAAGAAGACCCGTCATTAGCCCCTTCGCCGGCATCCACGTCTACGAACACCATGCTGTTGGTCGTGAACGCGAGCGTATCGCTAAACGCGCTTCCCACTTCGTTAAGGGCCAATACGGTAAACTTGTACTCCTTACCCGGCCTCAAACCCATCAACTTGTAACTGCCGATGTTGGTCTCTTCGTCCATTGCCGGCTCCACCGATTCGGCTTTGTTGTCAAAACCTTTTTCCCAATACATCAACTGGAATGTGGTTTGGTCACTTTGTCCGTCAGACACCAACTTACCGCGGAGCACTACGCTGTTGAACGACAGACTGTCAGTGCCAACCATCTCCACCACCGGCGCCACTACGCCCTCGGCCACCAAGGTTTTGGCGCTCAGTACGTCGCCTTCCTCTTTACTGACCCCGTCTTCGGCGTAAGCCTCAAAAGTATAGGTGGTAAACGACTTCAGCTCCATCACATCGGCCGTAAACGTGCTGTCCGACGGATTGTATTCGGCTTCCACCGTCTTTCTGGTACTCAGGTTTCCCTGTTTCCAGTATGAGAAGCCCACTTTCTCGACATCAGTTTCGCCTATGTAGATGATCTTGCCCTTAAGGGTCATGCCATCCGACCCTATTTGCGTGGCAGCTTCGGTCATCACTTCCAAAAACGCGTCGTTTATTTCAAGCGGGCCGTCGTCTTCCTCGCAAGACCACAGGCACACGCCCAAACACGCCATTATGAAAAACAGTTTCCTTTTCATCTGCTTCAATATTTTCAATGGTCAAAATTCGCTTCCGCTTCCCCTGCCGGGCAACGGATTTCGCGGAAGCGCCATTCTCGTTTTTTCAGTTTGGCGGATTCTTAACCAGAATCGCCCATCCTTTTGCGCTTACTGGTCTTTGTTTTCGAGCTTAACCATCGGCATATCCAGCCTCCAGTTATCCTCATCCATCAAAAACGCTCTTAATTTCTCGGCCCTGTCCGGGTCGGAAGAGGCAAATTTGCTGGCCACGCGGTCCGCAAGCCATTCGGGTTTGCCCACACGGGTAGCGAAGCGTACCAAGTCGTTCCACCTTCGGCCTTCGAACGCGAACTCCAAGGCTCTTTCCTCAAGCAACACAATTTCCACAAGCTCCCTTTCGTCGGTAATGTCGGGATAGTCCAGCTTCAGCTTGTCCATTCTGACTATCTCCAAGTTGACGCGCCCCCTGATGCCGCTGGTCTCGGGCGATCCTTCCAGTTCCGAATTCACGACAGCCAACGCTTTGTCCGACTGGTTGAGCCTGTTGATCGCCTCGGCATAAAGCAAATGGACGTCGGCGGCACGATAGATCGAGAACACGGGGTCAAGCTTGTAATTACTGCCTTGGCTAAACTTGGTGATCACCGTATCCTCAGAGTAAATCCTGTACGATGCGCCAAGTCCTCTATAAAAATCGCCGGGCAGGTTGGACATTGTGGAATGTTGCTTTTCCCATATAGAAACGGCCAGCGAGCTCGGCTTCAGCAGGTAATCGTTGTACGAAGCGTTCGAAAAAATTCTGGAAAGCTCATTGGTCTGCCCTTGGGAGGACTGAAAGGGAATTACACTGATTTGCTCAAACGTCGAGGAACCGTCCTTTATTTTGTGCCAATATTTCCTCCAATTCAATTGGCCTGTGATTCCAGCGCATTTGTGCTCCTCATTATCTTTACCTTGACCATCGTCAATGATACAGGAATAGAGCAGGTTCGCCGCTTTCTGGTATTGGCCTGCAGTCAGGTACAACTCCCCCAAAAGGGCTTTTCTGTTGATAAATACCTTTCTCCATGGCTGAAGGATCTCTTTGTCATTTTTGTCGGTGACGGTCCAGTCGAGGATAGGCTGTTTTTGGGCCCAGGTCATTTCCTCCGTCAGCCAGTTTATCATGGAAATGAAATCGAGCGATTCCGGTTTGTAGTCGCCGAAAAAGCCATTCACTTCCTGCGTGATAAACGGTACCTCTTTATACGTCTGGGCCAACTGGAAATATGTCCAGGCCCTCAACGTCATCAGCTCGGCTTTGTACGCCGGGTAGAGGTGTTCCGTCATCTGGGGGTCTTGCTTGGTCTTTTCCAAATTGGCCAAAGCGTCGTTGCATTCCAGAATTATATCGTAGAACGGTCTGGGGTTGGCGTATTCGTTTTTGGCGGTTACGGAATAGTTCTCGATTTCCCTGAGGCTTTCGTCTACGCTCAAGGTCCTGACCATCAAGTCGCCACGGAGACCACCCAATACCACCAACGGTTCCACCACTTCCTGCAAGCCAGCGTAGGCGCCGACAACAGCCTTGCGGGCCATATCAAGGGATTGGTAATGGTCTTCCCTTTCCTGTATCAGGTCCTGCGACGGATCAAAGAAATCCGAGCAGGCTCCCAGTGTTGCGCACAGGCCCAAGACCCGCGCGCTTCTGAATATTTTTTTCAAAGTAATGTTCATCCCGAGAATATTAGATACCCAACTTAATCCCTAACATCATCGACCGAGTGAGCGGTACTTTGCCATAATCCACGCCGTTGTACATGGCGTTTTGGCTGTAGGCCACATCCGGAGTCGCTCCCAAGTAATCGGTGAACGTGATCACGTTATTGGCGACCACGTAGGCGCTAAGGCTTCTGATGACTTTGTTCTTGATGTTGAAATCGTATGATACGGAGATGTTTTTCAGACGGATAAACGACGCGTCCTCGATCCAGCGATCCGAGAAACGGCTATTGCCCATCGGGTCGTACATAGTGGCCTTTGGCATGTCCGTCTGCTGACCTTCCTGACGCCAACGGCGCTCGACGGCACGGCTCTGGTTCCAGAGGTTGTCCATCGATTCCATTTCGGATCTTACGTTGTTGTACATCTCGTTACCGTAGACGTAGTCCCAAAGCATGCTGAAACGCAGTCTCTTGTAACGCGCCCGCATATTGAAGGATCCGAAAAATTCGGGCATAGGGTCGCCGAGTTCCACACGGTCGTTCTCATCGATAATATTATCTCCGTTTTGGTCGACAAAAAGAACGTCGCCTGCGCGGAACGGATCGCCGAGGTGATGCTTAAGGTTCAAAGCTTCCGCCTCTTGCGTTGAGCTGATAACGCCTTTGGTTTCGTAACCGAAGAAAGCGTTTACGGTAGACCCTTCACGGCTGATCAACTGTCCGCCTTTGATATCGGAGACCACATAGCGTCCCCAGCTATCAGATTCCAGAGCGTTCGGCCCCAAAGAAACCAACTCGTTCTTGTTGGCCGACAAGGTCATGCCCATGTCCAAGGTGAAGTCTTTGCGACGCACAACGCCTACGTTAAGGGCCATCTCAAAGCCTTTGTTGCTTACCTCGCCAGAGTTGCTGAGCAGGTAATCGCTTCCGTAATAAACCTCCGGCTGTTCGTAAGTCACCAAATCCAGGCCTCTGCGATCGTAATAGTCAAGCGAAAGCGAGATGCGATCGTTCCAAAGGGAAAGGTCCATCCCGAAGTTAGCCTGCTTGTTGACTTCCCAAGTAAGGTTCGTACTCGGGATACCGCCACGCTGCAAACCGTTGATGTCGAACATCGGTACACCCACGTAATAGAAGCGCGACGAATAATACCCGATATCATCGTTGCCCGACAGGCCGAAGCTGGCCCTGAATTTCAAATCGCTGAGGAAAGTAAGCCCGTTAAGGAAAGGCTCCGAAGAGGCTCTCCAAGCCACGGCGCCCACAGGAAAGTATCCGTAACGCTCCGAGGCGCTGAACTTAGAGCTTCCGTCAACCGAAATACTCAGGTCGGCGTAGTACTTGTCTTTGTAAGAGTAGCCGGCGTTACCGAAAAAGCTGAGCATATTCCAGTCGCCGTTTACGGGATCCAGATTACGCAAGCTTTTGTTACCTCTACCGATCACGACAAATTCATCTGATGGCGAGTTGATGTCCACGGCGCTTTCCTCTTCGAATTTGTTCATCAACACCCTTAGGCCACCGTTCGCGTTCAGGTGGTGTTTGTTGGCGAAAACCTTATCGTATTTCAGCGACGCTTCACTCAAGATCGAGTAATAATCGCGTTGGGTACTTGACATTACGTTACGGGCGCGTCCGTTATACTGGCTAACCACTCCCGTTTCCGGAATAAACGAGGCCTCTTTCACGCTGAAAAGGTCCACAAACTCCGAAATCTCCAGGCTAAGGTTGTTAAAGATTTTCTGCGAAGCATAGAAGCCCGCCCTTACCCTGAAGTTGTCGTGTTCGCCCACGGCGTTGTCTACCAACGATACCGGGTTACTCATCCCGAACGCTCCCACCTCATCGTAAAAAGGCATGGTCACACCCTTCTCGCTACGTTTGAAAGGACCGGTAAGCGGTGATTTGAAAATGGCCGCAAGCGTCGGGTTGGTAGTGCCGTTCGAGCCTTCCTCACGCAAATCGGAATCCACCCTCGACATTACTACCCTAGGCTTGATCACCAAAGTCGGCGTCATCTGCACTTTGGCGTTTACCAGAAAGTCAAACGATTCGTAACCCGCATTCTCGATTACGTCCTCATTGCTTTTGTATCCTACAGAGATATTGTAAGAAGCCACATTATCACCGCCCTGAATGTTTACAGAGTAGTCGCTTAGAGTACCAGCGCGCTGGGTTAAGTCTTGCCAATCGGTATTATGCGAGTAACGGTGTTTCTCCACGCCCTCAGCCTGATCGATCAGGAAAGGATAAACCGACTGAAGATATGAGTACGAATAGCCCCTGTTCGAAAGCTGTTCCAAAGCGTAGTTCTGGAAGCTGGTGGCGTCCATAACCAAAGCCCCCTCAGGCTGGCTTATCACGCCTACGTTGGCGGAAAAGTCTACCCGAGTTTTGTTCGATTCAGTCTCTTTGGTAGTAACCAAGATTACCCCGTTCGATCCCAAAGCACCGTAATTGGCTCCCACTCCGTCTTTGATTACCGTTACGCGGTCGATATCGCGAATCTGGATATTCGACAACGGGTTATAAGTAAAGCCGTCGATCGAGGACAATTGCCCTACCCCGGTCTCGAAGATCACGCCGTCAACCACCAACAGCGGGCGCGTATGGGACGAAAGCGTGGACATTCCGCGCAGGCTCATCGACGTACCGGAAGCCGAAGTTCCCGAACGCGAAACGGCGTACAGGCCGGGAACCATGCCTTGCAGCGCATTGTCCAAGGTTCCGTATCCGCGTTCCATGATCTGGTCGCGGGTCAAGGTTACGGCCGCGCCGGCATATTCCCGGCTGTCCAAGCTACCTCGCGACGTGGCGTGGCGCTTACTGGCGTCGGCGCCACCCGCCGGCACAAGGTTTACATTTATTACGCTTCGCCCGTTGATGTAAATGGTCCGGGACTCGTAACCCGCGTAGGCGAATTCCAACATCACTTCCGCCTTGGAGGATACCGGAAGCGAGTACATACCCTCGTCGTCTGTAAAGCCGGAAACGCCGTCGCTTCCGAGCAAGTTCACGACGACACCCTTTAGGGCGCCACCGCCTTCAGCGTCCCTCACTTGGCCGGTAACCTTGTCCTGAGCATGGACATAACCGCCAAACAAGGGTGCGAACAATAAAATTATATTTACAAAAATGTTCTTCATTCCAAATTGATTTTGAACGAAAATCAAAAAAACACGTACAGTGCTATTCCCACCTCGCCGACATTGTGAAATAGTTCAAACTAATTTTGTATTTCCCGTCGTCGTCCGGTGTATCCACTTCAAAAAGGATGGTGCGATCGCCAAATTCACTGAACATGATTTCTCGGTAAACATCATAAGACCAGTTATATCCAGGGAGATAGTCCGTGTCCAACACCTCACCGTCGAGGTAGACCTTGGCGCCTGTAGAGTTGTCTTTCAATCCACTAATACTGACATCGAACATTCCCGCAGGAACATCCTCCAGGCGATACTGAACGTAGAACTTCTTGTCGGCGCTGAAATTGAAAGCCACTTGCTGGTCTTTTACCGAAACGGAACGCTCGACCTCTTCAAACTGGCTTCCATCATCCGGGGTTTCGCCTGAAGAAGGTATTACCGGCGCGTCCGACATCGGATTGTCGAAACCGTAGTACATGAGTTTACTATCGTCGGAAGCGTCGAAAGCTAAAGGTCTAACCATCACGGGGCCCATGAGCAATTCCAAATTGGCGATGTCATGAACATAACCGTTGCTGAACCTTGTTGGCTCTTCGGCAAACCATTCTTCCGTCAAGATAATATCACCACCACTCGTTGATACCGTATCTCCTTGCTCAAGTTCCTCAAAGGACTTGTAAAACAGGGTCGAAGCCATGATCTTATCGTGTAGCCATTTTCGGTATTCCACGTCATCAGTAAAGTAGTCGGGAAGGTTTTCTTCGGAAGTGTAATAGCGCTTCACCAAGTTATCATAGGCTTTTTTGTAAGCCTCATCAGAGAGGCGTAACGCTTCAAAACGGCGGGCTTCGTCGTCTATACGTCCATATTTCACCAGATAGACATAATCGTCAACAAAAACGGAATCGTAAACTGGCATACCGAATTCGTTGACCCCGATCATATCACTGAGCTCTCTTTTGAAAAGCAGAGAATCCTTCAAAACAAACTCACGGAACATATCATAACCTTCCACGGGTTTCTCGAAGCCTTCGAAGATGTTTTCCAACGGCTCCAAGTTTTTGTCGAGGAAGTAAATAATCCCGTTCTGACAGATCAAAGGTTCTGTTTTAGACCTAGCTTCCAGATCGAAAAGTAGTCCGCCGTGGTCCTTGTCCACCCAAATCTCTTTGTTTTTGTAAAGAGACTTCAAGTTTCGCCTGATGAACTTTCCTGTTTCGTCATCCACATTGAAATAAAAATCATAAAGAAGCGTGCCTCCGATATGGTATTTCAACAGACTGTCAACAGGCATCTCCGACTCGTCCCAGGCCGTGATGGCCTCCTTGGGAGGCAACATAACGGTAACGGGCCTGGAACCGGAAACGGAATCCATATAGCCCGTACGCTTCAGGAAATCGGCGAAAAAAGCGTAGTCCCCTTTCGACGCTATGTATTCGCCAACCGTCATGTCTTTAACTTCGGAACTGCCTTGGTCCAGAAAATGATCGTCACGATCGTCACATGCGCACATCATTGAAACCAGCGCGCCGGCCAATACCATGGTCCAGATATATTTCATGATCTGTTTAGTTTACCGGTTTGAAAATAAAGCAGTCCAGCAACAAGCCCGAACCCGTAATGGCCTCGAAACGAATTACATGCGAACCGTTTTCCTTAAAAGTATAGATGCCCATAAAGTGCGACTGGACACCCGTCTTGGCCGGTTTTTCGCCTTTTATTCCATCAATGGAGGTAATGAAGGTTCCCTTGTTTCCGTTTTCGGCAAACTTGGCATAAACCTTATATTTTCCTTTAACGATAGGCTTGGTTGTGTATTCGAACCAACCGTAGCGTGCATCCCAACAGGCCACAAAGTCGTTGTCGTAACCGCCACTGCCCAGCTGGTATTTGAAGCGGATATAGCCCAAACCTTTCCAACGGCCGATCTCGTCGGCGGAGAAGTATGTGTGGTTGATGTTGTTCTTGTTGTATTTCAAAATTTCCGGAACGTCATCAACGTCATCGTAAAATTCCCTCGGGGTGGGCTGGAACACATAGTGGATTTTCTCCAAATCATGAATCACGGCGTTTCTGGCCTGAAGGTCCATTTTGTAAACATTCAGGTAGTTCGACTCTTCCAAGATATTATCAAGGAAATCGTAATGCGGATTCACGAAGAACTTCTCCAACGGGTTCACTTCCACCATCGTCTTGCTAAGAGTCATATACATCTCGGCCTTGAGGCGGTTGGAGTACAGCTTTCTGGTAAGCACGTGGTTTCCGACAAACTGATTAAGTGCGTTTTCCGGATTCGTATAGTCGTCCGCCGCACCCAGTTTAACGATCAAATCCTCAACTGTTTGGATTCCGTCAGCTATATATACTTCATCAGGTTCAGCAAATATTGTGTAACTGGTCAGCTTTCCGTCTTCGTCCTGAAAAGAATCTAGTTTGGTATCGTAGCCTGTCAATTCCACCGCTTGCGCCAAGATTCCGAATCGCTGAGCCTTTTTCAGAGTTGTGAAGCCTCCGTCTACGATAGGCGATACTGGCATGTCTACTACGTGCAACACACCGTTTGAGCACTCATAATCGCGATCGACGATCTGTGAAGTCTGGTTAAGCATCATGGTATTGAAACCGCCGTCGCCAAACATTACCGTCAGGTAGTTGCCGTTGAGCGTTGTGTCGGCCATCGGACCTTGGTCCATGGCGTAGCTTTCGTACTGCGACATCACGATATGGTTTTTTACCAAACGGTTTATCTTTTCCTTCTCCATACCAGTGGCGCTCGAATGGCCTTGGTCAGCCAGGTATTTGAGCACGCCTTCGTTTTCGCAAGCTAGGACAGTATACTTTCCCCTTGCTCCCAGAAGTCCCTCATAGTCGGATTGCGCAATCACTTTGAGCCATTCCTCAAAGCGACCTTCCTCATCACGCTCCATCAGTTGCAGGGCCGTATAGTATTCCGGTTCGGTATAGGCCCCTTTGTCGGTATCACAAGCCCAAAAAGAGGCCAGACAGAAAAACGACAAGACGAGAAGCAGAGAATAACGCACTTGTATTTTATTATTCTTCATAGTCTCCAAATTAATCGTAATAAGGGTTTTGCGTAAGGTTCGGGTTGCTGAGCAACTCATCTCTGTGGATAGGCATATAGTGGCTCATCGGGTCCGTCAGCAAACTTCTCCATTTGGGTACCGAACCCGGATCCACCCCTTTGGTCATCAGGTCGATAAGCTTCTCTTTCCTCTGGTAGTTGTTGCGCTTGGCCATCCGCAAGAGGTCGAACCAACGTTTGCCTTCGAAAGCCAGTTCCATTCCGCGCTCTTCGAGGATAATGTCTTCGGCCACCTCACGGTTGCTTGGGATCACACGCACATCAAGCTCGGCGCGTTCGCGAATTTCTTCCAAGATCAATTGCGCTTCGAAATACTGATCTTTCTGCACCAAAGCTTCGGCTTTCATTAATAACACTTCCGCGTAACGGTATACAATCCAGTTAGCGTCCTCGACATTACTGACCAACAAGGGTTTTACAATTGTGTAATTGTCTTCCCCCTCACGGAGTATCAAAGTGTTTATCTTCCGGATATCCCTGTCAGTGAAAAGTTCGCCCACTTCTGTGGATGCCGACAAAACCTCCGCACCATCTTTAATAAACACGTTTTTCAAAGGGCTCTTCTCTCCACGGGCCACATCATAAGGCAACTCGAAAATACTCTCGATGGTATTACCTTCGGCGAAAATATCCCTCCAGAATTCTACAAGAACATAATCCGATCGGTTGATAATCTTGTCGCACTTTTCAATACACTTGTCATAATCCTCCATCCAAAGGTAGACATCAGCCAACAGAGCCTGTACTGCGGCTTGCGTAGCGAAACCTCTGTTCAGGTCAGGGTCGGCGTATCGTCTGGGAATATAGCGCTCGGCCCATTCAAGGTCAGTTACAATTTGGGCCAAGACTTCCTCCTCAGTGCTCTTGGGCAAAACTACGTTTACGTCATCCGTATCAGTAGGCTCCAACTGTAAAGGCACGTCCTTAAAGGTTCTTACCAAATAGAAATAACTCAGCGAACGGAGAAAATACGCTTCGCTCAGATAGGCGTTAAGTTCCTTTTTTCCCAGTGTGAGATCCGAAGATCTTACTCCGGGAGCGTACTTAATTACATTATTGGCATAGTTAATCACTTTGTAGATCCCACCCCATTTACTCAGGGAATTATTATCCAAGATCTCAAGTCTTAACACTCGTTCGTAGTCCAAATAGTCCCCGTGATTGGAGGCGCCATCCACCACAAAATCCCCACGCAAATCACCCCACAAAAAAAGGGTATTGACCTGCCCTCTCAATTGCGAATAGCACTGATTAAGGGCCAATCTGATATCTTTTTCAGATTTCCAATAGTCCTCCAAAGTAATGTCGTTCTGGGGCTCTACCTCAAGCCAAGCTCCGCACGAAGAAGCCGAAACCGAAACCAGAACCGCTATAAATAGCCTAAAAATTGTTTTCATAATCTAGAAGGTTGCGGTGAGCCCGAAAGTAAAACTTCTACTTGGCGGGGTGGTCGATTTATCTATACCGAATGCATAAACACCTGACCCCAACGGCACTTCAGGATCCTGTCCCGTATAGTCAGTGAAAGTGGCCAAGTTCCGGATGGTAGCGTAGAGGGAAAGGTTATCCATTCGGTAACGCTTCAACATCTTTTTGGGGAAGCTATAGTTCACCGAAAGCGTTTTCCAACGAAGGTATGATCCATCTTCAACGAAACGGTCAGAACCGAGCCAATTGAAACCTAGGCCCTGTACCGCCCGAGGGATTTCGGTCTCGTCTCCTTCGTATCTCCACCTATTCATCGTCGCCGTACTTTGGTTCTCTTTCCCGTACATGTTTTCGGCATACATTCGGGCTTCGTTTACGATTTCCTGGCCCAGTCTGAAATGGAAATTAGAACTTACAGTAAGGTTTTTATAAGTAACACGGAAACCAAAGCCACCCGTAAGATCAGGATTACTTGAGCCAAGGTATACCACATCGTTTTCACTTATCTCGCCATCGAAGTTCCTGTCGGCATAGATAGCGTCGCCTCCCTGAAATTCATAGTTGTTGCCCCCGCCCATAATCATGCGCATCGGCTGGCCAGTAAGCTGGTCTATCACCACTTCGCCGTTTCTGTCGTACACCAAAGCGTTCTCTGTTCTAGTATACACACCACGGTAGTTATATCCATAAAAACCGCCGATGGGGTCGCCGATCACTACTTTTGTAGCGTACTGCCCGTTTTTGTGCATGTCTCCTTTTTCCAAACTGAAAGTCTCAGGCACATCGTCAACCTCGTTCAAGTTTCTGGAAACATTCATCGAAACGCGTACTGTCCAGTCTTTTGTCTTGTATGGCACTGTGTTGACCGCCAGCTCGATACCCTTGTTGGTCATACCACCAGCATTCTGCTTAATTACGCTGAAACCCGAAGACGTAGGCATAGCCAAATCCCAAATCAAATCCGTGGACTTTTTCTCATAAACATCGAAATCCATGTAGAAACGCCCCTCGAACAACGACATCTCGAAACCAAGGTCAAATTGCGTAACCCTTTCCCATTTGAGGTTATTAAGCTTGACGTTATTCGGGTAAACTGTCCCTTGGCCGTTATAGCTAGAACCTGTTTTATAGATCGAATAATGGCTATCTCCTTTCGGGGCGCGACCATTCACGCCGAAAGTTCCCCTGACCTTCAAGTCATCGATCCAAGTATATTTCTCCATGAATGATTCAGAAGAAATTCTCCATCCAAAACCGCCAAACGGAAACGCCCCCCACTTGGTATTGTCCCCGAAATTGGAACTGGCGTCGAACCTAACTCCAAAGTCTGCCATATAACGATCGTTCCACTTATAAAAAGCCCGCCCAAGAGCCGCCATTTCACGCTCAAGTCCAGTTCCTCCCTTGAGCGCACTTAGCTCACTACCCACTCCAGGATCATCGAAACTGCCGGATGGCAAGCCTCCCGAAGCAGACTCGAAGAAGTTGGTTCTACGGTCGGAGGTGGACCACTGGCCCATCACTGACGCGTCATGCCCCTCGGCAAGTTTAGGATAGTAAAAAAGTTGCGTAAGAGTTTGGGATCTAAAGCTTTCGCTCACTTTTTCCGAAGACATATTGGTCGCCTTATCGTTCCATTCTTTGCTTGAAGCAGCCAAAGGCAGAAAGGAATTCTCCCTATATTTACCTAGGTCAAACGTAATGTTCGACTTAAGGAGTAACTGCTCCGTAATGGAATACTGTAACCTAAAGGTAGAACGAAGAATGTTGTTAATCGAGCTTCGTGTAGCCTCGTTGATCAAAGCCACAGGGTTGTCCGACTTATAATAGGCATCCGGACGGGCGTCCAAAAAATACTGCCCGGTCGGATTGCCCAGTGAATCCATATCGTAGATGCTCTGGTTTGGCATCTTGAGTCTGGCAATTTTCCTTGTGTCCTTGTTATACAGTTTATCATTATCCTCCCTTGAGTAAGAGAAATCAGAACTGATTCTCAATCGGGTAGAAACGTCAAAGTCAAGGTTAGCGCGAAACGACAAACGATCATAGCTTGTGTTTTTAGTGGTACCGTCCTGAGAATAATAGGTGGTCGAGACATTGTATTTCGCTTTGTCTCCACCACCCCTGATCGATACGCTATGCTCTTGGTTACCCGCATTTTGGGTAATTTCGTCTAACCAATCCGTCTCTTGAGAATAGAGGTGATACAGTTCCCAATCCTGGTCATAATTCAGCTCGTTAACGTTACTGTGCGAACTTTTCCCTTCCTTATTGAACAGCGCCTGCTTCTGGAGCGTAACATAATCTCCAGCGTTCAGCATTGGAATCGGATCTGGCTGTACGTCGTAGAAAAATTTGTAATTGTAACGAACCTTCGGCTTTGACTTACGTCCCCTCTTGGTTGTAATCTCGATAATGCCGTTTGCTGCTTTTGCCCCCCAAACAGCGGCAGACTGAGCATCCTTACTGATTTGAATATCCGCTATATCTTCAGGGGAAATTGAGAGAAGCTGGCTATAATCTTCCGAATCCGCGGAGTTAAAGTCGAAACCGTCATTTACATCCACCTCAAACGGCATTCCGTCGAGAATAATCAAGGGCTCTCGATCACCGGTAATAGTAGCCGTACCACGGATCCTGATCTGCATACCCGCTCCAGGATCACCGGAAAGGGCAGTGATATCCACACCGCTGACTTGTCCCTGAAGCATCTCGTCCACAGAAGCTACACCCATTTGCTCAAGATCGTCGATCTTAATACTAGTCACCGCCGAAACCTTGTCACGCATCTGGATAAAACCATCGCTTGTATAACGGGCTTCCTGTACCACAACCGTTTCAAGTTGCTGACTATCATCTTCCATCTGAACATCAACAGCGCTTCTGCCATTGACAGTGATCATCTGGTCTTTATACCCCACGAAGGTTACCTTGATACGGGCGTTTTCCTCCGCCAACTTGATCATATAGAATCCGTTAATGTCGGTTACCACACCGTGCAAATAGCGCTCTTCCTGATCCACCTCAACTATAGTGGCTCCTGGGAGCGCCTCTCCCGTCTGTTTATCTTTAATATAGCCTTGCAGTACGGTATTCTTCTGGGCCCAAGCTGTTGTTAGAGCCAAAAAGAACATAGTAGCGCAAAGCGCTAAAAACTTTCTCATCTATAAAAAATTATTTAGCCCTCAAAAGATTGTCAATAAGATGGATCGTGCCATCTCTGGCCAGTAGGTTACTGTAACGCACATCGTCAATCACCTTTGCGGAGCTGGTTCCTTTCAGGTTGGAGAACTTCAGTAACCCATCTGTATCGGTGCGGGCGTTCATCTGTTCGAAGCTGCTTACTGTGATTTCCTGTTTGGTCTGGAATTCCCCGTCCACCTCGCCGTAACAGTACAGTTCCTGATCAGGGATGATGTAATAGGAAAGATATTTGCGCAATTCGTCCTCATCTTCGGGAATCAGATCCCTGTTGGCTTCAATCACATCGTTTGAAGGAACCAAAACGGTATATGTGTCGGCGGAGGAGAGCAACCCGAAGGACGATCCCTTGATCAAGCCCGCTTTTTCGAGCAGTTTTCTAAATTCGGAATATCCATCCCTAGTCATAAAATAATTATGGACACTATAGCTGGCAGGAAGCAATAAGCCTGACACTTCGTAGAATGTTCCGTTATCACCAGATTCGTCCGAAGCAAGGGAAGTCACAAAAAGTTCTTCGTCAATCTCGAAAACACCTCCTGATTTGATCTTTCCATCCTCAATTTTGATTCGCTGTGTTTCGTTCACAGTTTTCAGGTACTGGGTACTGGTCAAATCGGTGACGTCGATATCGAACAGCATATGGTTATCAAAAATCCTTTGCATATAACTGTCGGATAGGTCTTCGTACTTATCCTTATCGCTGTTGTATTTTTGGAACTTGTTCGCATCTTCGTTGAAGATGATTCCCGCGTCGCGAAAAACCTGATTGTTTGGAGCGAAAACCGTAGACCTCAAACTCTGGGTGTTCATCAGGTTGGTGGCCACCGGGTTTTTGTTCATAATGCGAAGCATATACGTGAACGTGGTGTCCATCGACAATTTGCGCAAAACAGAAGTATAAGCCCTAGGCTCAAGCGTCCGGTTAAGTCCGTAAACTACGGCGTTGTTAAGGAAATCGGTGTAGAAAACATCACCCTTCTCAAGGTTTACCAACTCGTCTCCGCCCGAGGCGAAAAAGCCCAAATCAGAAGGCCGGAGCCATCCCATGGTCAGGTATCTTGAAAATTGAAGATGATTGGCCACAACGGCATGAAGCGCCTCCGAAGGAATTTCCTCAATTGAAGCGTAAGCGCCCGATTGGAAGAAAGTACGGTCCAAGAAATCCTGCAAAGCGTCGTTATGCGGGATAGTGGCGATATTTACCACCATCTCCGTATACCAATGCGAATAGGCGTTATACGGATTCTTGTCGGCCGGCACCCAATCCAGATTCCAGTCATCATAAGTTTTGTAAAACAACGAGTCCTTAACCTCTCCTTTTTGCGCTTCCGTGGCTTTTGAATCGTAAACATAACGGCCGAAACGCCTAAGCAAAGAGTAATACAGACTGAATTCCTCCTTATTGGCCAACAGCATTTCCAAGTTGCCCAAAGGCGGAATAACCCTATCGATTACATGATAATAACCGTTCAAGGCTTTCTGGTTTGGCCGGGTAGAAATAGCGTCGTGCACATTATGCCCCGTAAACTGACTGTTAGGAAACAAAAAGGTATAGTCTTCTTCTTCCTTTAAACCGTTGTTGATGTCGTAATCGAAAATCGGAAGATAATCCGCCTGCCTAGACAGCTTCTTTACCCGTCCCGTTCTCCAATCGTAATCTTCGTACGGCGGGGCGTTGTAGATCGAAATAAATTTAAAATCCCAGGAAGCGCTCTTACCGTAGCCAACATCAGTAGGCTTTGAGGTATACCTACCAGCTCTTAGAAGCTGGTCCCAAGACCAAGCATCCTTAATAATATGGCCTCTTACGATTTTCTTCACTTCTTCTTCTGGCAATTCGCTAATATCCGAAACCCCGTACTCCTTGTCCATAAAGGAAAGGATAGCCTTATCGGTAGGGGGAAAAGCCGTAAAAGTACTTTTCTCAAGATCTTCCCGCATCCCCAAGATATCGATCCCTTTTACGAACTGCTTCAGCTCCGCATCCTTTTCCATTGCGGTTACCAAACGCCCACCAAGGTCACTGGAAATGTCGTAGTGTTTCATATTATCCTCACATCCGTAAAGGATCAGGACAAACAGAACAATCGCACACTTAAAACCGTGTAAATTTAATCTCATACTGTACTTTTTAGTGTGAAAAATATGTATTCCAAAAATTGTATTATCCATACACAACAGCACCACTGAAAAAATCAGGAGCTTGATACCATCAAACTAAAACAGCCGAAGCTTTATCCATCTTATTCCAGAAACTCTAAGGTCGCACCATCATACCATATAACGCTATAACCATTGTCTAACACCCTGCTTCGTAGCTAGTCAAAACAAATCAATCCAACACGAGAACCTAACACCATCCAGCTACGACGTTTGTGAATTGGGGGAAACAAGCGCTTCACCGATAAAAATCATGAAACAAAATTATACTTAACTTGATTCAAAAAAGCCCCCTATTGAATAACTACAAGCAATAAAAACACACTAAGCCACTAAGAATTATACCGCCCCCTTTCAATTTAAAAATATCCCCTCCCTATATGCGGGGGTCATTAAGTCAAGGGACGAAAGCAAACACAAGGGAGTCATTCAACCCACATTCAACAAGACAAGATTGTCTCACACCCCCTATACGAAATCTCTGAAACCTAAACTTAAGGAGCCCATAACGGTGTAGCATCGTTACACATGATAGGCACCGCATCTAATTCGTTAAAAAATATCATTCGAAAATCATCGGGCCAACACATTTTCTCAAAACCCATTAACAGGACAAAATAAAGCTATACTATAGAAAAATATAAAAAATAGCATATATAGCGAAACACAGAGGTCTGCATTAGAACCCAAAACTATTGCCGGCATTCCTATTCATAACCATAAAAAGGAGCATCTCTACCAGCCCAAGTATCGGCTCCTACCAGCGGTTCGCCAAGCATTCGGAGATAGGTGAAAAGCTGGGTTTTGTAACCAGTCAAAAACTTCAAGGTGATTTCCAATAACGCCTCGTTCAGCGGTTTCTTATCCAGCAACGGGTGCCAAGCCTCTTGCTCGTATTGGCTTTCTTTCAGGTTTTCGAAAAAAAGGAAAAGCGCTTCTTTTTGAGCTATACTCGCTTTTTCAAAATCCGTTTCGAGATTCATTTCAAACGCCCTCTTTTTCATCTCGTAATAACGGTTATGGCTTTTGGTTTTAAAATCGTTATCGCGCAAAGCTTCGGCAGTATAAATCCCTATAAAAGAAAGTGTCCGCAACACTTCACCTACAGACCACATGCTTTGCTCTGGCCTGAATCCATAATGTTTGGCGGGCGTTTTGGCGTAAAGCCACTCTACAGTGTCCAGTTCATGTATAATTGAATCCCTTAATTCTGTCTTGCTGATCATTCCTTTTGTCGTTTGGGGTTTGCAACCGCAAGGTAATATTATAAAGGAAAAGCGTATGAATGGATCCAATTTATAATTCCGCAAAAGGAAGATGAAACGAAACCGTTAACTCAAAAGTGGAAAAATCGAAACGATGCTTCTTCCCGAACGCTTTTCCGTCTTTCTTTAGCGAGCTCATCGTATTTTCATCAATCCGGAAAGTGACAGGCCGAAAAACGTAATTCGCCGAAACGCTAAGCCATTCGTAAAAATAAAACTCCATACCCGCTCCCAAAGCGAATCCGTGTCTGCGCATCAAGGTTTCCGAATCGCGGTTGTCATCACAATCATTGTCGCATTCGCAAAAATATAACGGAACATCATCCACATCCCAAAAGTAACAGTCCTCGTCCCTGTCAGGAACCAAAGCGTTATAAGCCCATAAAAAAGAACCTTTGGTCGAAAGAAACAACTTGGTTCCCTCATAGAATGTATTTTCCAAGACTTTGACTTTCATCGAAAGTTCGGGACCGTATAGCAATACTTCTTCCGTCAGGTTATCGCCTTTGCTCTTCCAAAAAGAATTGAGAACAAAGCCCGGCGCGATGTAAAGCTTCTCATTTGCCGGCAACGTGGCGCCGAGTCGGGTGCCTAAGCCTCCCCAAAACACTTCCTGAGGTATTCCTTGATCAAGCGCGGCTCCCCGGATATCCAAATCGATACTCCCTCCTCTCAGAAACCCTTGGGAATAACCCGAATGACATAAAATTGCGCCGAGTAAAAATGTAAAAAGTACGAATCTCATAAGTCAATATTTCATGTGGCAAAACAATGGCGTTCTGACTGTTTGACAATAAATCTGGACAAAAAGGTTGCATACTCAACTTTAGTTTTTTCTATTCCATTTGAAAAAATTTCAACCAGTAATAGATTTTTTAAATAACCCGGGCTCATACTATTCAACCTCCAAACTTCAGGTTCTCGAATCAACCCTAACTTTTTTACTTTGTGGGTAAAATAATGTATTATCATCCTTCGTTTTTTCACGAAAAGCAACGCAGAAGGGGCACTTCTAAACTTGTGTCCCTTTTTCTTCCCAAAAACATAACCGTTTGCCATCTTCATACGTACCCCTAATTCTGACCTTACGGATAATAGTTTCTATATGAAAAAACACATACTATCAAGCCTGCTTCTGCTGGTTAGCATAATGCCGATCTTCGCCCAAAAAACGGGGACGATAGCCAAAAACGGCATGGTATCCACGGCACACCCGGTAGCATCGCGGGTAGGGCTGGATATTCTAAAAAAAGGCGGAAACGCCTTTGACGCGGCCGTAGCCGTAAAATTCGCTTTGGCTGTTGTCTACCCTAGAGCCGGCAATATCTCAGGCGGCGGATTTCTGGTTTACAGAACGGCCTCCGGCGAAAACGGGTCTTTGGATTTTCGCGAAAGGGCACCATTATCGGCCAGCCGTGATATGTATCTGGACAAAAACGGAAACGTAATCAAAAACCTGAGTTTAAAAGGAGCTTTGGCCGTGGGCGTGCCCGGCACAGTGGACGGCATGTACGAATTGTGGTCAAAAAAAGGAAAACTTCCGTGGAAAGCACTTATCCAACCGTCCGTTGATCTGGCCCAGAATGGATTCGAACTGACTAAAGCCGAAGCTGATAAGCTTAACATTTATCAGGACGTACTTAAAGAAATGAACGGAGCGCCAAACCCGTATATAAGCCCAGCGGGCAAATGGAAAAAGGGTGACCGTATCATAAATAAATCGCTGGCAAATACGCTTACGGCCGTTCGTGACAATGGCAGGGCCGGATTCTATGAGGGAAAAGTAGCGGACGACTTAGTAAATACCATACAGAAAAACGGCGGGATACTTTCGCATAAAGATCTTCGGGAATATAAATCCATCTGGCGTGGCACCATCTCCGCTGACTATAGAGGATACACAATACACTCCATGCCTCCGCCGTCCAGTGGCGGTATAGCCTTGGCTCAGCTTTTCACCGGTTCGGAAATGATGAACCTTTCGGATTACAAACACAATTCCCCGGACGCCATCCACTTGATGACCGAATTGGAACGCCGTGTTTACGCTGACAGGGCTACACACTTGGGCGATCCCGATTTTTATGATGTTCCGCAAGCAATGTTGTTGGACCGGGAATATCTCAGAAAAAGATTCTCCGATATTCGGATGGATAAAAAAACCGACTCGCAGAGAATTAAGCCCGGCAAAGTCAACCGTATCGAAAGTTTGGAAACTACCCACCTATCGATTGTGGACAAAGACGGCAACGCGGCCTCGATTACCACCAGCCTTAACGGCAACTATGGCTCTAAGCTGATGGCCAAAGAAGGCGGATACCTTCTTAACAACGTAATGGACGACTTTAGCTCCAAGCCCGGCACTCCGAACCAGTTCGGTTTAGTCGGTGCGGAGGCAAATGCCATAGCACCGGGCAAACGCATGCTCAGCAGCATGTCCCCTTCGATAGTCGAGAAAGACGGCAAACTGTTTATGGTAGTCGGCACACCCGGAGGTTCTACGATTATCACCAGTGTCTATCAAACCATCCTCAACATAATTGACCACGGGATGAGCATGCGGGAAGCGGTGGACGCTAAAAAGTTCCATTCGCAATGGTTGCCAGACGTTATCGTAATGGAAGAAAAAAGTTTCTCGTCAGAGACTTTGGATTCTCTGCGAAAGCGGGGGCACAAGCTGAAATTCGCCAGCCAACTCGGTCGTATGGACTGTGTTTTGGTACGACCGGACGGTTCGCTTGAGGGCGCCTCCGACACCAACCGTTCCGACGGTCAGGCTTTAGGCTATTGACATTGGTAAGGTGAAGCGTAAAAGAGGCTGATTGAAATTGACTCATCCATTTCTGGCCAAATAAGAAGTTGATTCTATTTTGATAATGGCCCATTTTACGCTTCATTCTTTTACTTGGCACAATTCTCACATAGGCCAAAACACATCCGGCCCTTCCGCTCCTCTGGGATTATCATCTGTTTTTTTATCTGTGGGCAAGCGCAACTCCGCTCCCCGGTCATAGGTAGGTTCACCTCCGGTTTTCAGCTCCTCGCCTCTTCCTATATCGGCTTTAAGCTTAGCGCGTGGCGCGCCCGGCACTACTTTATATGAATACTGGGCTTCCTCTCCTTTTAGGCCCGGAGTAAGATTTTCCAGTAACACCATGTCATCATCGCAGTAAGGCTTTACTTCCATATTTCTGTGCGGATGAAAAAAGTCCAAATCCCGTTCGCCGAATTCTTTTCGGGTCATCCGAATCGCCTCATCCATAGTCATCGGCCTTTTTTCCAGCATTGTTGCCAAAGCCGACGCACGCTTGCTCATAAATGTTCTGGATTCCCTGCCCCGCTTTTCTTGGTAAGCTTCATAATGCTCGATCCACTCCAACACATGCAGGGAAAGGCTCCCTTCTTCGCCCACCAGTTCCCTATAAAGCTTATTCATAAGCCTGAGATTGTCCTTGTCAACCTTTTCGCCATCGGGCGTCAAGTTGTTTTTCCTCTTCAATCCATTATCCAACGTCGTTTCCAACTCCTGTAACTTTCGTATCTGACCATAATCCGGCCGTTCGAAATGCCGGCGCCAGCCTCTTTTCCTCTCTATCATCTTGGCTACCCTGCCATAAAAACGGTATACACTGGCCAGCATATCTTCGTCCATCTCCCAAACCTGAAAAAAGCTTGTGCCTTCGCTCCACCCCACTCCGGGCGCCAACGGCTCCGTCATCCGCATAACGTCAGTCCCAAAATATTCGGGATGGGCTTCCGCCACGGCTACCAAAGCTTTTGCGGTGCGATCAAAACCTTCTTTCGAAACCACATCCACCGTGAAAGTATCCGTTCGCCGATGCGCCCTGTTGACCGGAACAATATTAATCGTGTCGATATAAGACGTTTCCATCTCGCTTTCCGGACTAATCAGCTTGGCCAAGACATCCAATACTTGTGGCATTGCGAAAGCTTGAACGTTCAACACAAAATTATAGGACTGGGGAGAAGCAGGCGCTTCCAAAGTCGGGCGTCGGCCGGGCAACATCTCCGACATATCAAGGCTAGTGCCCGAAGGTGGCATTACTGCCCCGCTTTTTTTTCTCCATGCCGAAATCCGGATCATATTCCGTCGGTATTCCCTGGTCTCATGCAGGTTTGCCAACTTTTCAGAACCGAAGTAAATGGTGTCCGCACCTTCTTTCTCCAAATAAGCGTAAGTCCCGGGCATCTTGTCACGCATAACCCGGGTCATGGCCTTTACAGTAGAGGCCTCATCCGCTTCCCCTAGCTTGGGCTTTTCATCTTTTGGATAAACGGCCATGGCAAAAAAACTGTCCAAGACGTTCCATCCTCGTTCTTTCCAAGGCCAAGTGTCCCCTTCCCGAGCCCAGTTTTTATCCACCAATTCCACTAGGTCTTTGAAGCTATCGGAAGGAGTTTCTTTATCCAGAAGTTCGGAACGGACCCAGCACTCCTCCATCGTCCCCATAAGGTGGCACTGAGTCCACTCTTCGGCGAATTCTCCCGAGTCGTTTTGACTGTCGTTTGAAGGCCCGGCATCGTCAGGTTCTTCGATAAGGATCAGCTCTCCGGAGTGTAAAGGAAGATACGAAACCATCTTCTTTACTCCGAATTCGGTGATGTAAGCGAAACTGTCGCGCTTCATCCGCGCCGGGAGCAACATAGCCTGAACAACCTGCTCCTTCCTTCTTGGAAAACCCGCCACCGACCGCTCTCCACTACGGCCCGAGACCCTTCTTGCGCTTACGTTTCTGGATTTTGGCGAGAACATTTTCGGTTAGCTTCAGGTAAGTATGCGGGACACCGAACCCACTATCCGCCTTACTTGCGACGCATAACAACAGCGATAAAAACCGTTCCGAAACGGAAAATCCTTAGTGTCGCGTACAAAACCGGTCTTTATTTTGAACCTATGCTTTTCCAAAGCGTCCGTATGTTTGAGCGAGAACCATTCCGTAAAAAAACCGAAAGGAGATCCGTAGCCGGAACGGAAAGTGTCGCTAAGCTTCCGCCCGCAACAGATTTTCCGCCGATTCAATGCGCCATGCTGGAAATGCCCCAGGAGGAATGGTACGGTAACCGCTTCGCCACGCCTGATCGCAAAAGGCGCTTTCTGCGCACCAACCTCCGCCGGGCAATCCTTGTGCCCGCTTCGGGAACCTACCCTCACCTGACCATAGACATTGACGACGTAAACCACAAACAAAAACGCCGTACTGTCACTCTGCATATCAGCCGTATGCATTATTCCAAATCAAAAACGGCAGAGCGAATTTTCTATGCGGAAGACCCGAAAACGGGGGCCTTTGTCACTGAACAAAACTCACCCGAAGCCGAACACGCCACCCAAGAAGCCAACGCTTGGTTGCGCAAAGCGAAAATAGGTTTTGTATTGCAAACGGAAGCGTCCATCCCCGCATTGCCGGGTACGCCCAAGGTACGAGTGTCCGCCGTAACTGACACTGATCTGCCAAAAACGGATTCAACTTCCTCTTTGCCTCTGGAAGAAGGGCTAAAACTCCTGACCGTAAGCGATTCCGGTTCGGGGTCCTCCATCAGCCTTTCCCCCGAACCTTCGCCGTCAATGGCAAAAAAGAGAAAGAAACGGAAAAAGAAACCGGACCGGGCCGCTTTGAGAGATTTCTTCGACGAACAGGAGCTTGAGGAAAACATCAAGTTCGGGAACCTGATGGAGCGTTACGGCGTGGAAGACCTTTCCCAACTGCCTGACGGGCCCTTCGATTATTTTTTAGAGATGGAAACGCTGATCGTAAGGCATATTTCCGAAAAAATCACCGCACTGTTCCAAAAGTCCAGAACCGTTGGAAAAGGCTATTCCGCCGAAACGCTCCGACAAAAACTGGGGGACAAGGCAAAAGGCAAAAAGCTTCCGCCAGACCAATTCGCCAAAAGTTTAACGGACCGGATGGCGACACCCGTCATTCCCAACTTTTCGGAATACCGCATGAGTGACCTGATTCCCGACAGTATCCGCACAGCGGGCGAGCCTACTCCCGAACAACGAGACTTGTTCCTATACGCCCTGCGCGTTATGGCCAATGTCTACAGTATCCTTCTTATGCACCACCGCGCCCACGAAATACACGACAACACCAAAACGCTTTCGGCGCATTTTACACATTCGGCCAGTAAGCTTTCAAGCGTATTTTTCCTGAAAATGTCGGCGAATTTTTGCCCGAAAATAGACTTGAGTTGGGACGGTTCCGAAACTTATAGCGTTACCTCTCTTATGGAAAATCCGAAATCCATCGACGCTGAAGCTTATAGGTTGGAAGAACATTGGGACACGGTCACTTCCGACGTAAAAGAAGTTTTCGACGAAATGACATGGGCCATAAACGCCATGTATTCCCTTCCGCCCGAGGCTATAAGCGAATTGGACAGGCAAGCCGGCTCTATCAGTATTTCCACCCAAGAAGAAGTAACCGCCGCCGTAGCCGATAAAGGCACTCCGAAAGAAGCTAAAATGGAACGGTTCACCATTGAGCTCAACAAACAAATAAGCATGCTCAGGCAGGCTCTTGAAAGAACCGGCCCCCAAGCCACCACGTAGCCATTTACATTATTACTTCCATTCAGACTTTAAATGCGGAAACGAGCGCTTGAGTTTCTTTTTCGTTTGTTCCAGCATAAAGGAATTTCCCTGTTTAAGATAAAAATCACGCTCGAATATAAACTGCGCCTTCTCCATGTCTTTATGGGGAAAATTTCCAACCTCTGTCGCTTCAAAATAGAGTTTGTAACTCGCTTGCATCAATTTCTCGCTTATTCTCCAATGTGGACTTCGCAAAACCTTTCTGGCTATTTCAAGCACAAATTCGAAAAGCTTCTGCTCGTCCCTGTTACCCGTAGGCACATATTCTTGCTCCAACAACAAAAGCGTGTCAATATACAAGGGATGATTCCTGTATTCATTATCCAATAACACAACCAATGCTTTCTCATCCCGGGTACGGATTCTCTTTTCCTCCTCTTGCGCCACCAATTTATTAGCGTCGCTTTTTTCCTTCAGCAAATTCCAGCCATAACGAGCCAATACAAAACCGCCAATGGCGAGAAACACATAAACGTTAAAGTGTTTCGGAAAAACAAGATAGACTCCGTAAGCCGCCACAAAAATCCCCGAAAACAAAATCAAAAAACGAATCGTATGCCCTTTAGGCCCTTTCCTCAACTCTTCCATTCCCTAAAAATTCCTAATAGTCATCAATAAAAAACTCAATTACAAGATTTGGAAAAGAATGGGAATATGCAAGATATAACCCGAGAGTTTACCCGAATCCAAGGTTATCATACACAGAGAATGGGAGGCCTTGGGAAGTGTCGCCAACTAGTTTGAAAGGCATCTTCTCGAAGAAAAAAATAGGCTTTTGAGTTATTCGTAAAACACATAATCGATAATCTCATATTATGCTATGAATCAAAATTTTATCTCTTTCTTACGGGTTCCGAGAAATCTATAAACTTCGGAGAGAAATGTATAAATGAGTGTAATCGAATTCGCCCACCTTTGTAATATCGAAAACAAAAATAAACGCTATGTCAAAGACAGTAATCATCACCGGCGCTTCTACCGGATTCGGTAAAGTGACAGCCAAAAAATTCCAGGCCGAAGGTTGGAACGTAGTGGCCACCATGCGTAGCCCTGAAAAAGAAACGGAGCTAAACCAACTGGACAATGTCCTGGTTTGCAAGATGGACGTAACAGAGGAAGCCAGCGTACACCAAGCCTTGGCTTTGGCCACCGAAAAGTTCGGAAGCGTTGACGCGTTGGTCAACAACGCCGGTTACGGAGCATTGGGCGTTTTGGAAGGCGCCAGCGAAGAAGCCGTCCGCAGGCAGTTTGAAGTAAACGTATTCGGACTGATAAAGGTGACTCAAGCCACCATTCCTATTATGCGCGAGCAAGGTTCGGGCGTTATCGTAAACATATCATCCGTCGGCGGTCGTTTGGCCTTCCCTTACTTCTCTCTTTATCATTCCTCGAAGTTCGCAGTCGAAGGGCTTACCGAATCGCTACAATACGAACTGAATCCGTTGGGAATAAAGATGAAAATTGTGGAACCGGGCGCTTACAAAACCGATTTCGCCACCCGCTCGCTGGATATTTACGGAAAAGGACCCGAAGCCTACCATCAGGCCTTCGATGAGTTTATGGCCTTTATGTCCAACCTGAACTCAAGCCAGAACATCTCGGAAGTGGCGGACGCCATATTCAAGGCTTCGACGGACGACAGCGACCAACTGCGGTACGTTGTTGGCGCAGATGCGGAACAATATATCGAAACAGCCAAAGAACTTGGTACCGAAGGATTCATAAAAATGATCCGTGACCGGATGAAGGGCTAACCCAAACCGATAGCCATAAACCGAAAATAATGCGCTCGGTTTGTGGCTATCGTTTTTCTTTACGATAATACGTTTGGGCTTCCCATAAAACAGCCCACACGAAAACGCCTAACCATCCGTTATCCGGAGAAGGACCCTAATAAGGAAAACCGCAAATTAAAATGGCCCATAAGAACCTTTTGAGCATAACTAGCCTGTCGGAACTCAACGACTTATTGGGCTGTCCCAAACCCAAACACCCGTTGGTCAACTTGATACGTATTCAGGATTTTAAGGATTGTGCTTTTCCGGTTAACACTTCGGTGAATTTGGCTTTTTATTGCGTATCGCTGAAAAAATGTACGGGCAGATTAGCCTATGGCAGAAGCTATTATGATTTCTCCGAAGGCACATTGACATTTTTCGCGCCCAACCAGACCATTTCCCTGCAGAATAGCGCAACGCAGGCAGAAGGCTGGATGCTTTGTTTTCATCCCGATTTGGTATATAATTCCCCCTTTGCAAAGAAACTGGACAGTTACCGTTTCTTCGATTACGATTCAAACGAAGCCTTACACGTTTCGGACGATGAGAAAAGAATTATTGAGGCGTCTTTTAAAAACATCAAACGCGAATACAGCCAAAACATAGACCAACACACCGGCGAACTGATTCTGAGCAACATCGAACTGTTGCTCAACTACTGCAACAGGTTTTACGACCGACAATTCCTAACCCGGAAAAAGGTGAATTCCGATACTGTGGCCAAGTTCGAAAATCTACTTAAAACATATTTCTCGCAAAAAGACCTGATAGAAAAAGGCTTGCCTTCGGTTAAACACTTTGCCGACGAATTAAGCTTTTCGCCAAACTACCTTTCCGATTTACTGACTCGGTACACCGGAAAGTCCACACAGGAACACATCCATCTGCAACTAATCGAAAGAGCGAAATCGGAGCTCTTGGGAAGTGACAAGACAATCGGTGAAATCGCTTATGATCTTGGCTTCGAATACCCTTCGCACTTCACTAAGATATTCAAACACAAAACCGGCGTTTCCCCTAGCCGTTACCGAACCATTCGGGAAATGTAAGCAGGCTATTAGAACAACCTGTGCGTATTGATCATATTAATGAACTTTTCGCGTTGCCCTTTGCTTATTGTCAGCCTGTTCTCACCTACAAACACTTCGTTTCCTTTTACCTTATCCACCTTCTCCACATTCACAATAAAGGAGCGGTGAATGCGCTGAAAAGAGTTTGAGGGGAGAATTTCCTCCAACCGGCTCAACGATTGCAAAGTAATCACCGACTGCGTCTTTGTCACTATTTTCACATATTCCCGCAAGCTCTCGATATACAGGATTTCTTTCAGCACTACCTTAATAATGTTTTTGTCCGATTTCACAAAGAAGTACTCGGCGCCATTCGGACTTAACGGTTCGGCTTCTTTTCTTTCCGCAGTTCGCTTGTCATCGTTTCTGAAACATTCGGGAGCAATAATCTCCAACGCCTTATATATCGCCTTAAAAAAACGGTCAAACTCTACCGGCTTTAACAGGTAATCCACCACGTCGAGCTCGTAGCTCTCCACCGCATAGCTGGAATACGCCGTGATCAGAATCGTCACCGGCGGATTGCGCAACATCCTTAGAAAATCGATTCCCGTAAGGTTGGGCATCTCAATGTCAAGCAAAAGCAGATCGACCTGTTCGCGGTCAATCACCTCTTTCGCCTCGATAATATTCGAGCACTCGCCCACAATTTCAAGAGCCGGGATCTTTCTGATATACGCTCCGACAAGTTCTCTCGAAAGCTTCTCATCGTCTACCAACAGGCATTTTATCTTACGCTGTTCCATCACATTAGCTTTATGCTTAGGCTTACTTTAAACTCCCCGTTTTTCGTATCGATTTGCAACGAGTGTTTATTCGGATAATTCAATTCCAACTGGCGTTTTGAATTCACAATGCCTTCGCCCGTTTCCCTTTCCAAACCGGCGCGGGCCCCATTTCCGCAAGTATTCGCAACCGTAAAAATCAGTTCCTCTTCTTCGACAAAACCCGAAACGCTGATCCATCCCTTGGGATTGGAATCCAAATCAGAGTGTTTAAAAGCGTTTTCCACGAAATTGATCAAAACCAATGGAGCGATTTGGCAGGACGACCTTACATCCTCGAAATAAACGTCCACATTCCACTCGTTTCGTCTTTCGATCAATTGCATTTCCACATATTGGCTTATAAACCAAAAATCTTTTGACAGCGGAACTCTGGTTTTGTCGCATTCCGTCAACATATAACGCATAAGATTAGACAGCTTCGTAACGGTAGTCGCCGCCATCGGATCGTTTTGGAAGGCCAACGAATAAATGTTGTTCAACGCGTTGAATAAGAAGTGCGGATTGATTCTCGCCTTTAGGAACTGCAGTTCGTGTTTCAGTCTTTCTTTCTCCAAAATCAGCATTTGCTTCTCCATAGTCCGGGCTTCCATTGCGTTTACCAAGTGAATGGCGTAAACGAAAAAGAATGTCCACATCGGGCCCAACATCCAAGCGTCAAAACCCTGCAACCGTTCGAGGTCATAACCCGGAAGCAACGGGTTCAATTCCAACCATAAAAAAAGCACAAAGGTGATCACATAAACTGGGAATATGATATGGGACCTCTTCTTCTTGAAACGAAGTATGGTAAAGTACGCTCCATAAAAACAGACTAATTGAACCAATATAAAATAGGTGGACAACGAAAGTCCCCGAGCTACGCCGTAAGCCAGCACCGTGTCCCTTACCGAGAATGTCCCTGTAACCAACCATAATATTAAGTGGTAAAAGACATCTCTTCTCTTTTGAATAAATTCCCGCATTTGCCGTGATTTTCCGCTAATGAAGTAATCTCTTTTCACTATTTCCAATAATTTCTACCAATCGATGTAATTCATAAGCGAGCGCCCCATTATTCCCTACGAATGGAAAATCAACACTTAAAAACACGCTCCATTGCATTTTAAGGCGCATTCGCCACGAGATTCCCGTTGGCCGTAGATTTTTTTTGACTTCGCTTCACAACACCTTGATATTCGGCCCCATCAACTAATACAAGGCCAAGCCTATGAAGAAAATTCTCATCATCGCCATTATATGCGCAAGTTCCCTCACCCGAGCCGTCTCGCAAACCCAAGCGCCATCAAGCTTGCGGGATTGCCTGAAAATAGCCTTGGAAAGAAGCCACTCCGTGGCCAAAGCGGAACTCGAAACCGAAAAAGCGGAACAAAAGATAAAAGAAACGCTAAGCTCAGGCCTCCCTCAAATCGAAGGGCAAGCCTCCGTTATAAATAACCTTCGCGTGCCAGTCACCATGATGCCCGGCGAACTGGTGGGTGCTTCCGGAGTGGTTCCCGTCGCTATGGGAACCAAGTACACTGGCGAAGCGTATGCCCAAGCTACCCAATTGCTTTACAGCCACGATTTCTGGATAGGCGTCAAAGCCAGCAAGAAAGCCAAAGAGCTGTACAAAATCCAAAAAGCCCGAACCGTAGAAGAGGTAATATACCAAATCGCGGGAGCGTATTACAAATGGCTCAGGTTCGGCGACCAAGCAGACGCCCTCAAAGACAATATCGAGAAAATGGAAAAGGTCATCAAAGCCCAACACGGCTTTACCCAACAAGGCCTGGCCCATAAACTTGACGAAAACCGGCTGAAGGTAAAACTATCGAACCTAAACGTAAGCAGAAACGAGTTGCTAACGGCCGAAGCCACGCAACTCAACCTAATCAAACTGTATATGGGGCTTAGGACCACCGAGTCTCTGAACCTTCAAAAAGAACCCATGGGTGCCGAAGGCCTCGTTCTGCAGCCATTGCTAGACGAACCTGACTTCTCAAAACGGCCAGACATCAGGCTTTTGAAAAAACAGTTCGAACTCAAGGAGCTTGAGAAACAATCGATTGCCGCCAAGTATTATCCCAGCTTGGTTGCGGTCGGCAATCTCAAGACCCAAGCGCAAAGGGAGGAGTTTAACATTTTCGGTGACCGGAAATGGTTCTCCTCATCCTTTGTCGGGATCCAACTCAACATTCCCATCTTCGACGGGATGAAAAAAAGGGCCCAATCCAAACAAGTAAAAATCGAAATCGAACAACTGGGACACGACCTTCAGTTCGCCGGCCAATCGGCCAATGTCGAGATCCAAAACGCCAAGCGACAACTTAGGGACGCTTACCAAAACGTTTTGGCCCAAAAAGAAAATCTCCGTCTGGCAGAAGACGTATTCACGCAAACAGAAGCCCGATACAAGGCCCAAGTAGCCTCGCTCACCGACCTGCTGAACGCTGAAGTCACCCTTCGGGAATCCCAAAACTCCCTTTACAGCCAAAACCTCAAGCTCAAGGAAGCCGGCTTGGATGTGCTGAAAGCCGAAGGCCGGCTTACGACTCTTGTAGAAACCCCCTAAGACCGAAAGCAACTGAGACATGAAAAAGAAAATAATAAACATCGGCGTCGCCGCCACATTGATCGCCGCCTCGGGGTGGAAGCTTTACAGCAATATGGATGCACAGGCGCAAGTAACGGAGTTTGTATCTCGCAGAACAATAAAATTCCCCGTGAAAACAGCCATCGCCAAATACAAGGAACTGGCCAAAGCGCTAAAATCCGAAGGCCGGATACATCCGTTCAAAGAGTTGGCCCTCAAATCCGAAACCATCGGTAAGGTATCAAGGATCTACAAGAAAAAAGGTGATTGGGTAAAACAAGGCGACTTGATCCTCCAAACGGAGAATAGTTCCTTGTATGCCAGATTGCTCGCCGCCGAAGCCAATCACAAACAAAACAAACACGACCTGTCCAGATACGAAGAACTTTTCAGACAGGAAGCCATCACCCAACAACAGCTTGAGCAAGCGCAAGTGAAAGCGATAATGGCCGAATCGGAATGGGTAATGGCCAAGAAAAGGTATCAAGACTCAAGAATCACCGCCCCTATCGACGGCATGATCAACGAGGATTACTTCGAAGTGGGCGAATTGCTCGCCAACGGGGCGCCAGTCTGCGACTTGGTTAACAACAGTCAGGTGAAACTCAAAGTAAAACTCGCCGAGCAGGAAATAAACAGAATTTCCGAAGGCCAAACCGTAAGGGTTAAGGTCCCGCTCTTCCCTGACGAAACTATCAATGCGGAAGTACTCACTGTCGCCGTCAAAGCCGATGACGCATACCGTTATGAAGTTGTAATACTTATCCAAAACCCTGAAGGGAAACTCCGTTCGGGCATGTTCGCATCCTGCGAATTCGATTTCGAACCACAACGAACGCTCGTCATTCCCCGAGAGGCGCTGGTGGACGGTTTCAAATCACCGAAGGTCTATGTTTATGAGAACGGCAAAGTCAAGATGCGGAAAATAACCGTGAGGCCGGAAAGGTTCGGCGACGACGTGGCCGTGACCAACGGCCTGCGCGAAGGCCAATCGGTCGTAACTGACGGCATTTTTAACCTGAAAGACGGCATGGACGTCGAAAAAATCTGACACGGCAAGAAAGCGTATGAAAATCACAGAAATATCAATCAACAGGTCTTCGATCGTCGTCGTGATATTCACGATACTGATCGGCGCCGGCCTCTTGTGTTACCAACAACTCGGCTACGAACTGGTGCCGGAAGTAGTCCGGCCCACGATGACGATCGTAACGGTTTACCCCGGCGCCGCTCCCGACGAAGTGGAAACCAACGTCACGGAGAAAATTGAGAAATCGCTCTCAAAACTCGCCGACGTCTACAAGGTCGTGTCCAACTCTTATGAAAACTTCTCAATCATCTCCGTAGAGATGAGCTACGAAACGGACATTGACCAAGCTATACAAAAAGCAACCAATTACATCAACACCGTTAAGGCCGAAATGCCACCGAGTATTTCCGAACCTTTGATCGAAAAGCGAGGAATATCCGACCTTCCCGTGATCATGGGAGGCGTAAGCTCCGATCTGCCCAAAACGGAATTTTACGACTTGCTGGACAAAAGGCTCAAACCGAAACTGCAAGCCGTTTACGGCGTAGCCAAGCTGAAGCTGGTCGGCGGACAGAAAAGGGAAATCCAAGTCAACATCGACAAAGAGAAGCTCACTACCTTCGGCCTGTCGCTCGGGCAAATCAGCCAAGCGCTGGAGTACTCAAATATGGAAGTGCCTGCCGGCAAAATCAAAAACGACGAAAAACAAAGCACCATACGGGTCCGGGGCAAATTCGCCGACGTGGACGAAATCCGCCAACTCGTAATCGTGGACAGCGAGAAAACAGGGAAGATTAAGCTTTCGGATGTTGCCGAAATCCTGGACGGAATCCAAGACAACGAAATCATCACCCGGATTAACGGAACGGAATCCGTCGGCCTTCAATTTCTCAAACAGTCAGGAGCAAATGCTGTGGAGATGAGCGCAAAAGTCCGGGAATCCATGAAAGTTCTGGAAGATGAATTCAAGGACATTAACCTTTCGTTCACTGTTTTCAACGACACCACCGATTACACTATCCTTGCGGCCGACGCCGTAATGCACGATTTGCAGATCGCCGTACTATTGGTGGCGGCGGTTATGTTGCTTTTCCTGCACAGCCTGCGCAACGCCCTGATCACTATGGTGGCTGTTCCCGCTTCGCTGATCTCGACTTTCTCCGTGATTTACCTCGCCGGTTACAGCCTCAACCTGATGACGATGCTCGGGCTTTCGCTGGTAGTGGGTATCCTTGTGGATGACGCCATCATCGTGATCGAGAATATCCATAGCCATATGGAAAAAGGTAAATCCGCCAGACAAGCCTCTCTGGACGCCATTAGGGAGATCGCGCTTACCGTTTCGTCCATTACATTGGTTATTGTCGTCGTTTTCTTGCCTTTGGGACTTACCGGCGGTATGGTCGGGCTAATGTTCTCACAATTCAGCCTTGTGGTTGGGTTCTCCACTATGATGAGCCTTTTGGTGGCGTTTACTCTGGTTCCGTTTATGTCATCTAGATTCGCCCGCCACGAAACCTTGGACCCCGCTACAATCAGCGGAAAAATCTTCGGAGGATTCGAAAAGATCATCAACGCCATGATCGACGCCTTTACCAGCATTCTGCTTTGGGCGCTGAATCACAAAACGCTCACTATCGGAGTCACTATAGTCGCGTTTTTCGGTTCGACTTTGTTGCTTAGCAAAGGGTTTATCGGAACGGAAGCTTTTGCCCAAGGCGACCGGGGAGAATTTTCCATACAGGTGGAACTCCCTAAGTCCTCAAGTCCGAAAGCCACAAATATGGTCTCTCAGCAAATTGAGACATACCTGAACACATTGCCCGAAGTCAATGACATCAACACTGTCATCGGCACAAAAGAAACCGACGAAGAAGGCCAGTCACGCGCCTATTATTTATATATAAGCGTGCAGCTCAAGGAAGAGAGAGAGCTGTCTTCGGCCCTCTTTGCACATAAGACCAGGCTGGAACTGGAGAGCAAAATCCCGGGAGCGACCATCACCACTGTACCTGTCGATATGTTTGGCCAAGCCAATGCGTACAAGATCAAACTGATATTCCAAGGCAGTGATTTACAAGAATTGTTGTCTTATGCCGAAAGCGTAAAAACGGCGGTAGACACAATTCCCGGAATAATCCGGACAAAAAACTCACTGGAAAAAGGCGCCCCGGAGGTTAACGTAAAATTCAACCGGGAAAAGCTCGCCACACTAGGCCTAAGCGTAGGCGAAGTGGGCATGCAAATGCGTACGGCCTTCGAGGGTGACCGCAAGACAAAATTCAAAGTAGGAAACAAGGAATATGATATCCGGGTAAGGCTGGACAATTTCGACCGGAAAAGCGCCGAAAGCGTGGCCAGCCTTCCGTTCAGCAACCGTGACGGACAGGTTTTCAAACTCAAACAATTCGCCGAAATCTATGATGGCGATGGTCTCAGCCAGCTTGACCGCTATGACAAGCTACCGTCGGTTACCGTTAACGTGCAAGTGGCCGGAAGGCCCTCAGGTACCGTGGGAGAGGAAATCAAGCAAGTAATCGCCAAACTGGACAAGCCTTCGGGTATCAAGACCGTTTACGGCGGAGACCTTGAGATGCAAGGCGAAAGTTTCGGCCGGATGGGTTATGCCTTCCTGATTTCGCTGGCTCTTGTTTACCTGATTATGGTCGCCCTTTACGACTCATATATCACGCCACTAGTGGTTCTATGTTCCATCCCATTGGCCATCATCGGCGCTTTGCTCGCCTTGGCGTTGGCCAAACAAACGCTCAGTATATTTACTATTCTGGGTATCATAATGCTGATTGGTCTGGTTGCCAAAAACGCTATCATGCTTGTGGATTTCGCCAACGAAGCCCTGAAAAAAGGCATGCAGCTAACTGACGCTTTGGTTTACGCTACCAAGGCGCGTTTTCGCCCCATATTTATGACTACCATAGCCATGGTTGTGGGCATGACACCAATCGCATTATCCACGGGGGCCGGTTCGGCTTGGAAAAACGGCTTGGCCTGGGCCTTGATCGGAGGGCTTAGCAGTTCGATGGTGCTAACCCTTATCGTGGTCCCCGTGATTTTCTATATCGCGTACAATATCCGCAACAGAAATCTCAACCCTGCATAACCATAAAAACTAAACATTGAAGGAGGGAAATTCCTAAGTCTCAAAAATTGTTTTATTCCCTCTAGTGCAAAAGCTTCCCGCAATGCGGTGAAGCTTTTCTTTTTTCACAAAAAGCTGTTTTTCACAAATATAAAATATAGCTATTCCACAAAATTGCGCTAATCACATTCGAAGAATCCAAAAAAAGAAAACACTTATAACTATTAGTAAGTAAGACTTTCCATCAGGCAGAAAAAAATTTACGCTAAACTAAACGCCAAGGATATGGAACACGCAAGTATCGCATTTCAAATCATAATATTCCTCGGTTTGGTCAACGTTTGGCTCATACGCAGATACCGCCCCAGCCAGTGGCGTGGAAAAGGCGCCAAAAGTCTCAAGGAGGAATTCGAGGCTTATGGGTTACCTCTTTGGTTTATGAAAGCCATCGGTGTTTTGAAACTGACTTTGGGTGCCTTATTGGTTCTTGGCTTGTGGGTGCCTGCCGTGGTAAAGCCCGCCGCGTTCGGACTGGCCATACTGATGGTGGGAGCTATCGCAATGCACGCCAAAGTCAATGATCCCGCCGGAAGGTCCGTACCCGCCATCATCATGTTATTGATGTCGTTAGTCGTGGCCGCCGCATAGCTAATGTTAAGTCCCATTAAATTTATAGCAATACAATTATCCGTTTCGTTCTCCATACAAAAGAACCGACAGCTCTAAAGAGTCTGTCGGTTTTACATGGTAAACCGCTGTGTTTTTTACGAGTGTTGCGTTGATTGTTGATACCCCTATCTTTAAACCTATATCGCAACATGGTAATCTAAACGGCAGCTAGTTCAGGTCGTTTGATATGGTCTTCAAATGCCGAAAGCGCCGCCTTGGACCCCTCGCCCATCGCTACCACAATTTGTTTGTAAGGCACTACCGTTACGTCGCCGGCGGCGTAAATGCCCGGTACGCTGGTTCGGCAAGCCGGGTCAATCTCTATTTCGCCACGGCCGTTGGTGCTTACTATTTCTTTGAATACTCCACTGTTGGGAGTCAAACCTATCTGCACAAACACGCCGTCCACCGACACGTTTTCTTTTGAGCCGGATTTTCGGTCGTCGTACTTCAGGCCGGTAACTTTTTTTCCGTCTCCTATGATTTCTGTCGTGGCCGCGCCGGTAACTATCCGGACATTTCCCATCGAGGCCAATTTGTCTTGCAATACCTGATCGCCGCGGAGTTGGTGGTCAAATTCCAATACCGTCACTTCGGAAGCTATATTGGCCAAATCAATCGCCGCTTCCAGCCCGGAATTGCCTCCGCCTATCACGGCCACTTTCTTTCCTTTGTAAAACGGGCCGTCGCAGTGGGTGCAGAACGCCACCCCACGGCCGATGTATTCGCTTTCGCCGGGTACGCCCAGCTTTCTCCAACTGGCACCCGTGGTGATAATCAACGAGGGCGCCGTAAAGGTTTCGTCCAATGATGTTTTAATTTCTTTGATATCTCCGCCGTCGCTGACTTCCGTAACGCGGCGGTTTTCCAAAATATCGATATCATAATCGTTCAGATGCGCCGCAAATCCGGCCGAAAGATCTTTGCCCGTTGTCTTCGAAACGGAAATCATGTTTTCGATATCCACCGTCTCACGGACCTGGCCTCCGATATTTTCGGCCACCAATGCCACCGAAAAACCTTTGCGGGCGGCGTAAATGGAAGCCGAAACTCCGGCCGGGCCTCCGCCCACCACCATTACGTCATAGGCTTTGGCAGGCAATGGCTCCTGTGTTTCCACAGCTTCCTCCTTGCCCACTTTATCCTCAAGTTTTTGGAGAAGTTCGCCCATACTCGATCTTCCCACATGAAATTGCTCGCCGTCTACAAATACAGTCGGAACGGCCTGAACGTTATGTTCCTCTATTTCGTCTTGATACAATCCGCCGTCCACGATTTCGTGCTTTATGTTCGGATTGACGATAGACAACACGTTCAGCGCCTGTACCACATCCGGACAATTGGTACATGTGAGCGAGATATAACTGCGCACACGTACTTCGCCCTTCAATGACTGGATTTTCCTCGTTACCGATTCGTCCGGCAGGTTTTTGCCCACGCCTTCCATATTCAGCACGGCCAAAAGCAAAGTAGTGAATTCATGACCGTTTGGAATAGCCCGGAAGCGAACCGACGTTTCCTCTCCGTTTTTAAGGATATCGAAAGCCAAGTCTTTTCCTTCATAAACTTCCACGTCTATTCTCTCAGAACATTCGGCCACCGATTCCAAAAACTGGACAAACTCGTCGCGCTTGGCGTGTGTTTCAGATGCGGTTACCTTAAAGGTATAGCTGTTTTTCAGAGTCGAGAAAAGGCTTGTAACTTGAGATTTGAGGGCTTGGTCTAGCATAGGAATACGGTTTTGGTATTTGGTCTTGGGTATTAAGTATTAGGTAGTTGATGTGCTTAGTTTGTTAGTTCGTGGGTGATAATTCGTTCGATTGATAAATTTTCAAATGGCTTCCGAGCAGTCTATTTACGCTTTACTATTTACTTTATATTTCTTAATCAGGGTGTTGTGTATCCAGGTTAATAGTTTTGGTGAACTTTGAACCGGGATAGGCTAGTCTCAGGTGATTTTTTGGAGAGAAGTATTAGGTATCGGATTTCGATTTAATAATTGAATACCGGATACCTAATACCCAAGACCACAGATCCAATCAGGTTTAGATCTTACCTACAAGGTCAATACTTGGCTTCAGGGTTTCCGCACCTTCTTTCCATTTGGCCGGGCAAACCTCTGACGGGTTGTTGGCCACAAACTGAAGGGCTTTCACTCTGCGGAGCAGTTCCTCGGCGTTACGGCCCACATTTCCGGCAACCACTTCGTAGGCTACAATCTCGCCTTCAGGGTTTACGACGAAAGTGCCGCGCTCGGCCAAACCTTCCTCTTCGATCATAACGTCGAATCCTCTTGACAATACTCCCGTAGGATCGGCGAGCATCGGGTATCCGATTTTCTTGATGGTGTCGGAAGTGTCGTGCCACGCTTTGTGAACGAAGTGAGTGTCGGTGGAAACCGAGTAGATCTCGGCGCCTATGCCCTTGAACTCTTCGTAAAGATCAGCGAGATCTTCAAGTTCCGTAGGACACACGAAAGTGAAGTCGGCCGGGTAGAAGAAGAATACCGACCACTTGCCCAAAACGTCTTTTTTCTCAACGGTTTCGAAACCTTGGTTCTGGTAAGCCTGCACTTTGAAATCTACGATTTGTTTTCCGATCTGTGACATTGTCTTTGTGTTTTTGCTTTTGCTTTGTGATTAACTACATGACAAAGGTGCGATGAAAATATCATAGATGAAAACAGGTGATATCAATGGGTTGATTGATGATATCAATGTATATTTGTTTTGGAAACAATAACGTGATTGGAAATGCAGGAAGGCAAAGCAGGCCTCTTGTCTATATGTAACTTAATTATCTACATTTAAAATACGGTATCCCGAAACCACTGACATTTTGCTATAAACAAACTCCGGTGTTACTTTTTGAAAGATCAAAAAGTAACCAAAAAATCTCTCAAATACGGCTACAAATTTTTCTTCCATCCAAAAGCCTTGCGGTTATGGAAGAAAAATAAAGGCCTGAAATTAGTTTTTTGGAATGCATTAGAATCAATAATAGAGCAGGCCTGTGAAGCGAATAAAACAAGGCTAATTCTGTTCATGCGTATACTCTTTACGCTTTTACTCTATACTCTTTACTGAACCTAAACCATGAACCTTCAACAACTGGAATACATATCGGCGGTAAACAAGCTCAGGCATTTTGGCGAAGCGGCCAAGCATTGCGGCGTTACGCAACCTACCCTCAGCCAAATGATTCAGAAGCTTGAGCAGGAACTGAACGTAACGATTTTCAATAGGGCGAAACAACCTGTGGAACCCACCGCCACGGGTGAGAAACTCATCAGGCAAGCGGAAAAGACCCTGCGTGAGATGCGGCGCATGGAAGAAATAGTGGATTATGAAACTGAAAAACTCGATGGCCCGCTGAAGATTGGCGTTATTCCCACTCTGGCAAATTACCTGGTGCCGGACCTGATCAGCGTATTCCGCAAAGAATATCCGCTGGTGGAAATGGGCGTAACGGAAATGCACACGGCCAACCTAATAAAAGCCTTGGAGCGAGACGAACTGGATATGTTTATCGCCGCAACGCCATTGGAGCAGCCAGACTTTTTCGAGATTCCCGTTTACTACGAACGTTTCGTGGCTTACTTCCACCCCGACCATCCGCTTATCGACAAACCCCTTTCGGCCGACGATATGCCTAAAAAAAGCTTATGGGTATTGCAGGAAGGCCACTGTATGCGCAGTCAGCTTTTTAACTTTTGTACGAAGAAAAACTATAATCGGACCTTCGAGGCCGGCAGTATCGATACGCTGATACGTATTGTCGACAAAAACGGCGGCTATTCCGTGATACCGGAACTTCATACCCACTTTTTGAGCGAGGAACAGAAGAAAAATATCCGCCCGATCGACAATCCTCCGGCCGTACGCGAGGTGTCTATCGTAATCAAAGCCGACTTTATCCGCGAACGCCTGATCAACGCCGTGGCCGACTCCGTCAAAGCCGTTATCCCGGAACATATGCTGGACGAGAGGATGAAGAAATTTTCGATTAAACTTTGAGTTAGTAAAGAGTACACAGTAAAGCGTAAAGAGGCCGAATCGTTGGAATCAGAAGCGTAAATGAAAGTCTCTTTGTGCTTTACAATTCGATTTTCATCGCATCTCTCCCATCCTTTTTATATTTCAAAACATCACTATTCCAACTCATTAGCCCTGATATTTGACAAGCGCAACTTTCTCCGTAACCGGTAAAGTACAGACTCCGTAAAGCAACGCAAGAACCAAGGGCAAGGCTAGATGGGGGTTTTTACGGACTGGATTAACAAAGGGCGAAACGCTAAGAAGAGGCTGTCGGAATCGGCGAGTGGCGCCGGAACATATATGCGCGACAAAAGGGATTCCTTTGCCCAACAAAGCCAAATGCAAAGCATGATGGACCGGGGAACCGCGGCCAAACAAGGTGTGGAATCCAAAGTAAACGGTGTGCGCGAAGGGGCTGGCGGTATGCGTCAGCAGGCTTCGGAGAAGCTTTCCGGGTTTAGGCAAAGCGCTTCGGAAAAGGTGGGGAATATGCGAAAAGGCGCTTCCGAAAAGTTTTCGGGGATGAAACAAAGCGCCAGCGATAGGCTGTCGGGCATGAAGAAAAGCGCGGGCGAAAGACTCTCGGGAATGAAACAGGGCGCCAGCGATAGGCTATCAAGCATGAAGCAAGGGGCGGGAGAAAAATTTTCGAGCCTCAGGCAGGGCGCCAGCGACAGGTTCGGCAGTATGCGGGAATCATTATCTTCCAAAACCTCTGGTGTATCCGGATTTTCCCCAGGATTTGCATCCGGGTTCTCATCCTTCTCTTCGGTAGGCACTCCCGACATGTCGGGCTGGGAATACCAGCTTCCGGCCTCATTGTCTTTGCCGGGAAGCGAATCTCTCTCTTCCGAATGGGACAGTATGGCCCTCGACGATGAACAGCTTCAACAGTTTATCGCCTCTACGGCAACGGAACAAGAAAGTCCGGTGACGGGAAGCATGGACCAGATGTGGCCAGCCGACGACACTTACGCATACTTGGGCCCGAGCGAAACACCCTTTTCCCTTACTCAAAGCGCCCAAGAACCCGTAGCCTCGGCTCCTCCCCACTCCACAAGCATACTTACCATTTTGGAATCTAACGAGCATGACAGTCCCGCTTACCGCAAAGCCTTACAGCCTTTTATGGCCAGTGGAAAGTCCCTGACCGATGCGGTTTACGAAAACTTGCTTACGCCTACGGGACAAGACTATTACGCCGAAAACGGTGGTCTGCTTAGGGAATATAACCTTCCAATGTATGCTTTAACAGCTACGGCACAAGACTGCCTATCGGCCGGAAAAGAATATACCGAAACCCTTTCGGAAGTAATGGCCCATTGCTGGAACAGTTATTCGAGAATGTTAGACAAAGGATTTATCGACGAAAGCGGAGGTATTCCATTATTAGCTCATATTGCATGCTTCAAAGCAGTTGAACGTGTGGGCGGTACCGGTAAACAAAGAATGGGGACTGGTCGCATGCCTTGGCAACGGACCGGAAAATAATATGCTTTTACGCAAAAACAGGGGGCGCAATAACTATACTGCGCCCCCAAACTCTTCCCGTTCGAATCTTGATTAATTAACTGCCGGGGTCATTTCCCAAAACTGTTTCGGGTTATTGGTAATATAAAACCGTAAAACCATTCCGCTTTTATACTTCGATTCCCTTATTTCCGGCTTTTGATTGATCCCGTCAAGCGGAAGTAACTGTACATATTCCACAGTTTTGTCTTTGCCGTTTGTCTCTACGTCATATGCCGACCTTACAGGCACTTCAAGTCGATAAAGGTTTTTCGCCATATATTCGTACAAATAATGCTCCTTGGTTTGAGATACCCGCCTATTCCAGTTTGCGTCAGGATTAAGGATCAAAGGTTTATCGTTTACCAAACGTTCCCGGACTTCCTGAATCCCCAGTAATTCCCCTTTCTCATCCATCACATACGCCGAAAAAGTAGGGTCCATCCAAACCCATTTCCCCAATTCATTAGAATATACAGCGTTTATTACGTGACAATCCTGAAATTTTAACGGCTTGGGCATACAAGTAACCATTCTGGATTTAAACCCCATGGCTAAGTAACATTCATTCAGTACCGTAGCCATCATTCTACAGTTGATTCCCCTATTTTCATTTTGGCATACCTTAATAAGATCTATAGCATTCTGTAATTTGGGATTCCTACTATTACCGTCATGACGAACAATGTTATGAACCCAATCCATCATATTGATAAATTTTGAGGCTTCGCTTCCTTTTCCCGCAATCGAGTCCAGATTAAACGCTTTTCTGATCTTTTGCAAATCGACATCATTCAATCCCGCATATGTAAACTTCGGGATATTCCGTCGCTGGGTATTGTCATACTCCGCCGCCTTCTTCAAAGTTGTAAGATACGGTTCCCTATACGCTATTTGTGTAAATGCGGAGTCCTTACCGTTTAGCAAAATCACAAAGTCAAACTTTGTGTTTTCCCTTAGGTCAACACTGATCGAATCAATATCTGTATAGAATGTTACCCGTTCTCCTAATTTGCTCGAATGATAAATATCCGGCCTTAATTCGGGCACTAATGTCCATGTTGCAGAATGGAAATCTTTACCGTCTCTAATGCTTACTGTCTTGGAAGTAGCCTTGACAATTGGTAAAGGTGATTGGGCCATAGATTGAGTAACCCAAAAAATCAAAACAACAACGGTTAATAAATGTCTCATAGTAGTTTGATGTTGATTAAATATGATGTGTTTATATTTTTAATCTGCACAATACCATTTAGACTTACGTCTAAGAGAAAAGTAACACCTTATTGCTTTTTTATTTCAAAAAAATAGAAACCCACTCCATAAATCAATTAATTATCAACATAACCATATCTAATAATATTATAAAGGCAAATATATGGATTCTAGTCTTCTATCTTGGGCCAAAAATTAAATCCTTAACTTGGAAGAGTCGCTGTTACAAACCATTTTGACTGAGTACAATGACTATATAAAGTAATACCCAATCTCAGATTGCGTTTTACAAAAAAACACTCCTCAAACCGCCACTCCAACAAATCACCCCATATATGGAATAGCGCTTGAGAATAATCCGAAACAATAAGAGATTGAATCAAAACAACAACGCTTATTCGATCACTTGAAGATAAATGGAAAATCAGGCTTCCCTCAAGAACATACAAACCGAACAAGTCCCTGACTTTGCTTATAGCAAAATCATTTTGTCCGAATTACGGCAATACTTGGCGGTAACCGAATGTTCTCCGATTTCAATCAAAATCGTTTTACGAGGAGAAGAGCGGTATCGGGTAGAAAATCACAATTACCGACTATCCAACAATAGTTATATTATCGTAAACCAAGGGGACCAAGTGGAAACGGCAGTCAATTCAAAAGAGACCGTGAACGGTCTCTGTATTTTTCCTCCTATCGATTTGGTCAATGACGTTTTCTCGTCTTATTCCATCAAATCCCGCCGTGATCCTTTCGACGCTTCCGTCAACGATTCATTTTTCACCACTCACCTCCGCAATCTAAATCAAACGAATTTGGGTAAATACCTAAATGCCAACCTTCGTAGCATTATAGGGAACAAGGAAGATAGTTTCGATTTTCTTGAATTCTATATTGGTATCGCCGAGGCCATGAGCGTGGACCAATTGGGAGTGGAAAAAATGATGGCGCAACTTAGCGCAACCAAGCGACATACCAAAGAGGAACTGTTTCGAAGAATGATGACCGTTAAGGATTATATTCATGATAATCAAAACAATAGGCTTGACCTAAAACAACTCAGTGAGTTGTCTCACCTCTCCAAATACCATTTCCTTAGGTCTTTCAAAAAAATATTCCGGAAAAGCCCTTACCAGTATCTTCTTTCCTTAAAAATCCAAAAAGCCGAGGTTTTATTGAAAAAAGGTTATTCCTATAACGAGATAACGGAAATGGTCGGTTTCTCCGATGTCAAGAACCTTAGAAAAGCGGTGGGGCAACGTGATCGGGCTTAGATTATTATGATCTTAGGTATTTGGTATGAAGTATTAGGTATTTAATCTAAACAGCAACCGGAGCGGATCAGGATGGAATAAATCATCCAAAAATCAAATTAGCAACTTTTACCCCTTTCCCGAAAATCATCATAGCTACTTTTACCATAGTAGAGATGGGCGGATAATCGAGCGTGGAATTAATCTACAATTACCCGTGATCTAAAAGTAAAACACTTATGATGAAAAGGTTAATATTTTTATTCATGGCGGTATTGGGGTACACCATGACTTGGGCACAGACTGCTTACGAAACGGAAGAGATGCTGGATATAAGCTATTATAACGATAATACGTCCGATTCGGCATTTACAAAACTGAATATCGTTTTACCGAAAGGGATAGACAACCCGCCCGTTCTGATGTGGCTTGGCGGGGGCGCTTGGGCTTATGTTGATCGCCATAAACAAATGGGATTTTGCAGAAACCTCGCAAAATCGGGAATAGCCGTTATCTCCGTCGGCCATAGGCTTAGTCCGGCGCTTTTGCCCGGGAGGCCAAAAAGAGAAACCGGTATACAGCACCCGGAGCATATCAAAGACGCGGCGAAAGCTTTCGACTGGATTCTTAAAAACGGCGCGCGATATTCCATCGATACCAACAATATCTTCGTGGGCGGGTATTCCTGCGGCGCCCATCTTAGCGCTTTATTAGCCGCCGACAAGAAATACCTGAACGAACTGAATCTGGACACCAAAAATATACGCGGAATTATCCCTTTGGCCGGCGCATATGATATCCCGCGTTACAAAAAACTATTGGCCGAAGCCGATTCCAGCTATATCACAAACCATATCAACCCGGTATTCGGCAAAACTCATCAGGAACACCTTGACGCCTCCCCTACCACACACGCCGCAAACCTGACTTTGCCAATTTTACTGATGAATGAGCGTGACACGTATGTTTATAACGGAAACTTCGAAGAGGAAATTCTCAAAACCGGTAACCGTGATTTTCAGGTGATTAATCTTTACGATCATACGCATTTTAGTCTCTGGAAGGAGTTATCCGCCGATAGGCCAAGCGTAAACCGTAATCTGATAGCCGATTTTATCGGAAAATACATAGTCAAGTCAACGGAGCAATGGCGCGGCTTCGCCGATAAATTCGCAGACCAATACCAGAGTTTCGAATTACCGCCACTTAGCCTATCGTATATCGATAACCTGAAGGCTATTCGTAAAAACGAGGATTTGGCTAAACAGGAAAGTTTCTTCAGAAACGCGCAACGTGAATTGACGGCCTATAAACCCGAAGAACTTCCGAAACAGGATTGGCTGGATTACCAGATCGTCCGTTACCAAACCGTTATGAACCTGAACCGGATTTCGCTGGAAAAGAGATGGAACAAACAAAAGATCGATTCTATTTCCGATAAAGGAATATATACCTTACCGATGGGAAAAGAATGGTATACCTATTTTCTAAAAACATGGATCGATATAAAAGTACAGCCAGATCAGCTTTATGAATTCGGTTTAGCGGAAATCGAACGTGTAAAGGGTAAAATAAAAACCATTCAGGAAAAATCGGGAATGGATTCCGCTGCTTTCGAAAAACATATCCAGGATAAATCCTTTTTCTATACCGATGTTCGGAAGGTTCAGAAAGCTTTTGAAAAAGCCCAAAAAAGAATCGACAAGCAAGCCTCAAAGCTTTTTCCGTTTATGGATAAAGTGAAAACCGTGGGAATCAAAAAAGGCGAAAATCCGGCGTTGGCCAAAGTTCCGGCTTTTTATAATCCGTATAGCAAGATCTTCTATTACAACTACTTTGACAGACCATATAACAAACGGCAAATCGGTTGGACATACGCCCATGAGGGCGTTCCCGGACATCATTATCAAATATCACTGGACCAATCGCTCCCCCGTTCGAAGGTATTGAAATCGTTTGAATGTTTAGGCTATGTGGAAGGTTACGCGGCGTATGTAGAGGAGATCGGAAATGAGCTGGGCGCTTATCAGGATATTTACGATGAATTGGGAAAATGGGAATGGGACTTAATCCGTTCGGTAAGGGTTCCATTGGATGTCGCGCTCAACTATTACGGCTGGAGCGATGAGGAAGCGCTTCGTTTTTGGCAAAAACATATCAAAGGAAAAGACGACATAGCCCGCCGTGAAATAGCGAGAATGAAAAGATGGCCCGCTCAGGTTATTACATATAAATACGGTGGAAACAAGATCCTGGAATGGAAGAAAGAGGCCATGAAGCGAAGCGACTTTAACCTAAAGGAGTTCCATACCAAGATACTTGAAAACGGATCAATTCCTTTCGCGATTTTGGAAGAATTGATGTTTAGCGAAAAACGGGCTTTGTGAGTTCGGTGTGTTTAGACACTTTTTGTGAATTATGCGATTTTCTGAAAAAAGCTCCAGCCTTTTACCCCAACAAAGAAAGGCCACCCTCAGAAAGGGCGACCTTGAACCTATGTTGCTACTCTATTAGCTGTTGTGCTATTTCATTTTTATTCCCAGCCGGGGTTCTGTTCCAGTTTATCGTTCAGTACCAGTTCTTGGCTAGGGAGCGGGTACAGGTAATAATGCTCTGGAAAGGCCGGCGGAATACCTTGGTTCAGGTATGGCGACACGTAACCTTCGGTTTTGTTTCCTTGTATTTGCGGAACGTTATTGTAATCCGCTTTTACTACGTACCGGCCTAGTTTTTCCTCGGCGGCTTCTTCCATAAGTTTCCAACGACGCAAATCGTCGAATCGGAATCCGTCGCACATTAACTCTACGGCACGCTCGCGTCTGATTTCCCAGAGAACAGGAGCTACCTTAGCGTTGCGGGTAGGATCAAAGTTCGCGTCAATATCTGCTACGGTCATCGAGGCTACGTGTCCGCGGGCGCGTAGTTTGTTGATCGTTTTGTCGGCTACGCTTTGGTCAAAGCTTCCGAGTTCGTACATCACTTCGGCGTAGTTGAGCATCACCTCCCCTATGCGGAAGATCGGCGCGTCGGTTTCGTCGTTGCCGTAAAACTTGATATGGTTAGTGTTGTACCACTTCCAGTTCTTATAGCCCGTAGTGGTTACGTTATAGCCGGGATCGTATGTGCCGGGCATATCGCCTTTCCTGAAGTTGGGCTGTCTTGGCTGTACAAAGCCCGCCCAGTTCACTTCGGGCATTCTTTTTCTTCCTTCCGGAGAAATCGAAGCCATCAGGTCCATAAATTCCCGGTCCAGAGCTTCGCCAGTGTGTTCCCACTTATGCTTGTCACCACCTACGTTCCCTTTTACTTTATAAGGAGGACAGATGATATAAAGCATCCTGCGGTCGCGGTTACGGAACTCTTGGTGCGGGGTGGCGTCGCCCTCGAACATCGGGCTGTTCCAGCGCGTCTGGCCATCGGCGCAGAGGAACATGTCCGCCGCTTTTTTGGTCAAGTCGCGACGCGGCGCTTGGCTGGTACGAATCCAGTGAGTCAAGTCGTGGACCGCTTGGCCAACCACATAATCTCGGTAGAATATGATCCCGTTTATACTCGAAAGATCTAACGAATTGTAAACGTCATCATAATTGTTATGTATAGCGGGATAAGCGGCCAACAGATCTTCCGAGGCGCTTTTGCTCGCTTGCAGGTACTTGCCTTCGTCGCCAAGGTTATGGTATTTTCTCCAAGTTCCCTCAAAGAGTCCGAAACGCGAAATCAACGCTTTCACCACATTGGTATTGACAGTATTGGCGCCGTCGCCCCCAGCTTTTACGTTCTCCGCTGCAAAGTTCAGATCATTCAAAATATTCGTAGCGATCTCGTCACGGCTTGCGCGTGGCGCATAGAGGTACTCGTCGTCCGTTTCGTTGATGTATTTGTCTACCCAAATTACGCCACCGTAGGCCTTCAGTAACTGAAAATAATGGTATGAGCGGAAGAAAAGGCCAACCGACTGCCAGTGGTTTTTCTCCTTTTCCGTAAGGGTATTGTTTTCCGGCAGGCTACCCAGCATCAAGTTGATCTCGCGAATAGCCTTGTAGCTGTTTTTGTACAACCCGTTGGGCGATGACGGCACCGTTATGTTATTCCACAGCCAGTTACTGCCCGTATTGCGTTCGCCGTGCAACATCATGTCGCCCGACCATTCGTTCCTGTCGTTGCCCCAACCGCTAAATCCACTGAACGTGGTATAGAATTTCCACATATACAGCTTGTAGTTGTTGTAGGTGGTAAAGGTGGTCTTCTCCACCAGCGAGTATTCCGGAAGGCGTTCCAGCTCGTCTTCGCAAGCGCTAAGGAAGCCGGCTACGACGATAAATAGTATAGCGAATGTCTTTTTCATTTTTATCATTTTAGCCGTTTAGAAAGATACGTTAAGCCCGAAGGTGTACTGCTTCATAAACGGGTACGCGCCACCCCGTCCTTTGTTGGCGAATTCCGGATTCAGCCCTTGCGGAAGGTGATCGTCCATAAACATGTTTTCGCCCGAGAAATACACCCTGAAGCTGGACAAAGACAGCCTTTCGATAATCGACTGGGGAAGGGTATAGCCAACAGTCACGTTTTTCAATGACCAATACGATCCGTCTTGCAGGTACTTGGTCTGCGTGCTCCGGCCGTTGCCGTAGTTCGCAGACTGACCCGGATACACTCTCATATATTCGGCGTCGGTATTCTCGGGTGTCCAGTAGTCGAGCTGATGTTTCCATACATTGTCAAACTGCTGAATATAGGGCCACATCAGGTCGTTGCTTATCCAAACGTCGCGCTTGCCCACGCCCTGGATTATGACTCCCACATCAAAGTTTTTCCATCCGGCCGAAAGGTTCATTCCATACTGGAACCGGCGGTTGCTGTTACCGATAATCTTACGGTCACCCGGATCTTCCAGCGTCACGTCGCCCACGAATATCTCCCCGTCGCCGTTGAGGTCTTTGTATTTGATATCGCCCGGATTCGGGTTACGGCCTTTGTATTTCACCACGCCCTCTTTAAGTGTTCCGCCCGTTAGGTCGTCTTTAAGCGTACCGTCCACAAAGTCGCTTACCTGGTAGAAGCCGTCTGTCACGAAGCCCCATATCTCGCCGTTCTCGCGCCCAACGTAGTAGTCGCTCAGCAGGCCCGCCGGGTTGTCGTATTTGGTGATTTCGGCTTTGTTGTCATACAGGTTGAAGTTGACCGAGTAGCGGAAATCGCCCACTGTTTGTCTCCAGCCAACGGTAAGTTCCCAGCCGTATGACTTAAGGTTCGCGGCGTTGGCTACCGGAGGCGCGGCGCCAAGTACAGCCGGTTTTTCGGCCGGCTTCGTAATCATGTCTTTGGTCTGGCGCTCGTACACTTCAAACGAACCCGTCAAGCGGTTGTCCAAAGCTCCGAAGTCTACGCCTACGTTCACCGTCTCTACGGTTTCCCAAGTAAAACTGGCGCTGACCAATGGAGGGGCGTAAATAGTCAAAGCCCTTTCTCCGCCGTCGAGCCAGCCTACCCTGCCTGTCGACATTGTCGGGATATAAGGATAAACGCCGTTTGTGGTTTGGTTACCGATCGTTCCCCAAGCGCCCCTGAATTTCAAAAGGTTTACGATGCTTTGGTCCTGCATAAACGCCTCGTTGGCAAGGTTCCAGCCCGCGGATACGGAAGGGAAAAATCCGAAACGGTCTTCGGTCGGGAAACGCGACGATCCGTCATATCGTCCGCTGACGCTGAGGAAGTAACGCTCTTTGTAATTATAATTCAAACGACCGAACACGCCCATTACGGCCCACTCTGACCCTCCGTCTTCGGAAAGCAAAGTGCCGTCGGCCAAAACTAGGGCCGGCAAGTCGGGATTGATCAGCTCGTTTTTTCTGCTCCATAAATTTGTGGAACTGCTCTGCTCGAAGTTGTACCCGCCCGTAAGCGATATGTTATGCGCACCGAACAGGGTTTTGCTATAATTTCCGTAAAGGTTGACGGCACTATAGTTCGTTATGCTGTTTGTCTTCTTTACATAAGTGTTTGTAGGATTCCCACCAACCTTCGACAAGGTGGTACGCCCCACCATTACCGGATCGTTGTTAACCTCTAGATTATTCGTATTTCTATTCTCATATGTATATTCTCCCGTAATAAGAAGGTCTTTGACCGGTTCGTATTTCAGCGCTCCGAACAAGCGGACGTTACTGTTTTTGGTCTCGTTCGGCGTTTTGTAGCGCACTTGGTTCGCAGGGTCGTCATAAGGCAAAACGTTTCCGTCCAAATCAGTGTGCTCGCCCATCGGGTAGATTGAAATACCGGCCCTTACCGCCCCACCGTAATTGGCTTTCGGAAAGCTGGTGTGCCTGTTCAGGTAGTTGATTCTCGCCTCGGCCGTAAGGTTTTTGCGAAGCTTGGTGCTCAGGAAAGTGTTCAGCGTATACTGCTTCATACGGTCGCGGTTAGTTACCATAATACCGTCATCGTCCACAAAGCCCAACGATGCACGGTAATTGGTCCGCCCGTTTGAGCCGTCGAAGCTGAAGTTATGCATCTGCTTTAGACCGCCTTCGCCCAAGAACTCGTCCATGGTGTCGGTGCCGCGCAGTTGGTAGCGCACGCCGTTTTCCATTACGTAGCCGTCGGGGTTCGAGCCGGGGTTGGAGTTGTATTCCGAAATCAGCTCGTGCCAACGGGTAATGTCCTGGCCCAAAGACCAGTGCTGGCCCACTCCCCAATCCTTCAGCGCCCCCACGAATTCGATCGGGCTGGCGGCTTCGGGAAGCTCGGCGGCCTCGCTGAAACCTATAGAGTTTGAGTAGCGGAACTTGATGCCATCTGTCTGCGACGATTTTTTGGTGGTAATCACTATCACGCCGAACGCCGCGCGTGCACCGTAAATGGCGGAAGCAGAAGCGTCTTTCAAAACGGTAACCGTCTCGATATCGTTCGCGTTGATATCGTTGATATTCACCGGCACGTTATCGACCAAAATCAATGGGGAACCGCCGCCGTTGATGGAGGCCATACCACGAATATTAATCGACTGACCCGTAGAGCCCGGCTGACCGCTGTTGGTAGTAACCTGAAGACCCGGAACGGCGCCCTGCAAGGCTTCGGCCACACGGTTGATCGGCCTGGAGCCCAATACTTTGGACATTTTCACGCTACTTACGGCGCCGGTGATATTGGCTTTTTTCTGAGTGCCGTAACCCACCACCACTATCTCGTTGAGCTGTTCCACATCCGGCACCAACGCGATATCGAAAACGGTTTGGTTGCCCACGGTCACTTCCTTTTCCTTAAAACCCATAGAGGAAAAGCGCAATACGGCGCTTGGCGAAACGGAAAGGACAAACTTACCGAAAACATCGGTAGCGGTGCCTTCCGTCGTTCCTTTGATCAGTACGTTTACGCCCGGCAAGCCCTCACCATTCTCGTCGGTGACGGTCCCCGTCACTTCGACTTTCTTTTCTTGTTGGGCGGGAGCCTCGACGGGTTCCGCAACAGGAGCGGGTGCCGGAAATACCAGCACATGCTTTTTCTTGATTTTGAAAGTAAGGCCGGTGCCTTTCAGCAGATCGTTCATGATTTTGTCTATGGACGAATCACGAAACTCAAACGACACTTTTGCGGTGGCGTCCACTTCTTCGTCACTGTAGAACACCTTGTAGCCGGTATTCTGCTGAATAGTCCGGAAGGCTTGTTTCAGCGTTTTGCCTTCCATGGCAAACGTGTAAGCTTCGCTGTCGCTGGCAGGGGCGCCGTGTACGACGAAGCCCCCCGCCATGGCCAGAAAAAGCGTTAAAACAATTTTCAGAGTCCCTGCTCTCAAAAAAAATAGGGGAACTCTAAAACGAGAGGAAAAATTTTCCATAGTTTTACCTTTAGCATTAACAATTATTACCAAGCCGAGAACGGTGGCAGCCGCGCTCGGCTTCTTTTTTTAAAAGTGTATACAGTGACAGCTCCACCACGAGGGGAGTTATCCATGAAACATTCAAAATCAGTATAGTACTAAGTAAACAGTTAAGCGTAAAGAGAATGCTTGAGGACAAGCCAAAACCAAACAAACCAATAGGTTAAGCCTTTAGGCATTCCTCTCACGAACATAAACTATTTTACCGGATGTACTTAGCGTAGCGGATCAAAGTATATTCACCCGTTTTCCCCTTATCGTATAGCGTACGTCTTGCCGGTCACATAGTATTTCCAATAAGGTCTCTATACCGTCGCCGCGATCAAAATCACCCGAAATACGGCGCTGGCCAAAAGCTTTGTTCCTGTTGTCTATCTCCACATCGAACCAGCGTTCGAGCCTGGTTTCCATTTCGTCCAGGGAATTGTTCTCGAAACGGAAAATATCGTCTTTCCAGCAGGAATATTTATCCGTATCCACTTCCCTGATAATCATCCGCTTGGGGTTATCCTTACGGATCAGGGCCTGCATTCCCGGCTCCAAGTATTCCGATTCCCTTTCGTCTTTTCTATACAGCGCCACTTTGCCTTCCGTCAGGGTGACCGCCCTGTCTTCGCCCTTATAGTTGGCCACGTTAAATTCGGTGCCCAACACCTTTACGTTCAGGCCTCCCATACGCACTATAAAAGGGTTTTTCCCTTTGGTAACATTAAAGAATGCCTCGCCGGCCAAAAGCTTCACCTCGCGTACACCCTTCGAAAAACGATCGGGAAACTGAATCGAAGAAGAGGAATTAAGGTTAACGGCAGTACCGTCCGCAAGCTTTAGCCTAACCCTTTCGCCACGGGGAACGTCCACCCGCATCATCTTTATATCTAACGACGGTCTGACTATGTTGATAGCGTTCGATTCGCTATCGTAGCTGAGGCTGTGCCTGTCCGTCAGATCATCCAAAGCCAATACCTCGGCCGACTCGCCTTTGTCTATCGTTACCGTCACGGCATCGGGCAACGCGCTTAGGGCACTTTGCTTTTCGTCTCCGAAACGCCACCACAACAAAGCGGAAAACGCCAGCAATGACAATACAGCCGCATAACGAAATATAGGCAGGCGTTTCGTTACAGTCCCCTTACTCCGGCTAACGGTATGTCCGTATTTTCCGCTTGGCTGTGTGGAGCGCCAAGGCGGAGCCGGAATATTGTCGGCGCTTGCCGTAGCGGGCTTATACCTTTCCCAAACGCCAATGGCCTTTTCCAGCTGGATTCGGTTTTCCGGATGTTGGCTCAGCCAACTTTCCAAAGCGGTTTCACCTTCCTTATCCAACTCACCCCTTAGCTTTTTGGCCGCCAAGCCCAATATTTCGTCACTAACACTTTCCATTTCTACATATACATCAACTCAGCATTGCGGATTACCTATGCCGAGAAATAAAAAACATATTTATGGATAAAACAAATCATAAATCACTATAAGTGAGCGACATAAAAAATCATTCTTCCTGAAGAAAATTTTCCAATCTCTTAAGAGCGTTAAACAATTGGGCGTCAACGGTACGTACAGAAACACCGAGACTCTCAGCTATTTCACCGCGTCGCATACCCGAAAAACGGCTCATACAGAAAATCTCCCGACACTTTTCAGGCAATAAAGCCACACCGTCGGCCAAGCGCCTTTCGGCCTCGCGAAAATCCAAAGTCCCGTCGTTAAACACCCCGCCGTTATATATCTCCCTCAACACCCCTTTCTCGTTCACCTGCCTAACGTCTTTGCGCTTAAGCTCGTTCAGCGAAGCGTAATACACCGACTTATACAGATAAGCCCCGACGCTCCCCTCCATCCCCGCCAAATCAAAACGGCGTTCCCAAAGACTGGAAAAAACGTTTTGGATAACATCCTGGGCCTGCTCCTCAGACCGAAGTATTCCGCTGGCGTATTGGCGGAGCCTTATGAAACTCTCATAATACAACTGGTCGAAAGCCCTATCATAATCCTTTTTCCTTAACCGCTCAAAAAAAGAAGACTCGTCAACCATATCAAAACAAAAAACATCAGTGGCACAAACTAAACAGGCGGTTAGCCCTACAAACACGGCAAAACATAAACCGGCTATATGGATATTTTTAAAGGGGTATCAGGTATTTGGTATTAAGTCTTAGTTTATCAAAGCACCTAATACCTTTCCAGCATAACCAACATCCCCCTTACAGATATCCTCTTATTCGTTTTCCGTTTCCGAAAACTAAGCCCGCCCTAAAGTCCATTCAAAACCATAACAATTAGAAAGACTCACAGCCGTATCCACAAGACAGTATCCGGTTCCGGAATTTCATTCTCCAAAAGACAATTTAGGTACGGCATATTATAAAAGCCTTAGCATTTGACAACAGCCACTATACACCGCACTCCTCAATACTCAACACAAATGGCTTAGATAAAACGGGTACAATCTATTCTGGAAAAGCTATGGCGACCAAGCTACTAAAATCGATTCCATAAAACAACAATCCCTTTTAAAGCCAAAAAGGCTAAGGCCTTAAGGAAACAAATCGTCATAAAAATGAAACAAACTGTATACTCAGAAGGCAACCCCTTATAGGTTTTTACTGTAGAAAAACAAAAAGAAATAGCACCCTTCCCCGAATAAAACGGTTTTCCCATCAAGGCCGTCCATCCTATTCCAAAAAACTAAATCCGGATGATCTTATTAAAACGCAACAGGCCCTATCCCTCCGAATATGTTTATGGAAAACCGGAAATCCGTATAATCGAAAGGTGCCTTAACGGAGAAAACGGTACCGAAAACCGGAAGCGGCGGGCTGTTTAGTCGAAAAAGTGTACGCGACGCGCGAAGCTTTGCCGTAAGAGTCGCCAAAAGGTTGAGACCTCACGGCTTTGAGGTTATTTCTTCGTTTTGGTTTTTTGTAATTAAGCAGAACAGCGCATTCGAAGACAAAACAGTACTGTTGACCACACACAGTGCCTGTCTCTTGAGAAAGTTCAATATTCGGAATAGCCAGCCGTTGCGGAGTCCCAACCCCGTAACTCGCCTTACGGTAAGGCTCCGGCCTTAGGCGCCAAGCCTCCGTTTTTCGGAAAAAACGGTCTTGCTCATAATCGGACCAATGAATATGCGTATACGACAGATGGGCGTATTTGAGATTAAGCTTACGGAGTTTGGAATCAAAAGACACTCCCCCGCCAAAAAGCATTCTGGAAAAAACAGCCATCCCCTGCCGACGGTCACGCGCAGACTGCGCTTTCCACAGGTCATAGTTTTCCCGGCCACCGTTGCGTTCTATCTCACGACCTACCGTAGAGCGGTGAAAGCCAATACCCCGCGCGATTTGGGCGTTGGTTTTGCCCTTGCGGATACCCAAAAATATTTGTGCTCTGTGGTAAATGTTTAATTGTCCCATAACCTCCGAAAGAAAAACCATTATCGGGTAATTGACTAAAGGATGAGGAGAAAACCAGTACAAGGTTGCACTAAGTTTTTCACTTGGTATGGAATAATAGCATTCAAACTAGACCTTATACCTCCCAATATTAATCCCGTTAAAAACACTATCCCGCCCGGAATTTGCGCTACCTACCCGTGTTCCGAAAAACTACCGATACCAAATCCTACGGCAAGCCTTCCAATACCGGCGGTGTCCGCCGCGGGCGGGTGGCGCAATTGGCCCGCAAAACATTTTCGGAACAGGAATGGCGCGCCGGTTTGGAAAAGGGTTCGCAACGGCGGGCGCGGTTTTTTATCAGCTCCATGCGCCACGCCCTTATCGTGCCGGCCACATACGACTATCCGCACCTTACGCTGGATATTGACCACACCGATTTCCGACATACCGGCGACCGAACGGCGTGGGCCACGACCCTTATCACACAAGCGCACTACTCCCCGGCCCGGGACGCTCCGCGAATAGTTTTTTATGACAAGGGCAACGGCCGTTTCCAAGCCAAACGCGATTACGGCGACCTTAATCCCATACTCGGACAAATACAGCGGTGGCTTGCGCAGGCCAAGTTTCCTTTCGAGTTTGTCGATCATTCTGGCAAAGGGTATATTCCCAGGGAAACATACGCTCCAGAACAGGGTACGGCAAGTCATATGGATCCTGCGGAAACGGAAGACGAGAGCCGTTTTTCTGTAGAACATACCGCCTCAGCTTTGGAAAGCGTAACTTTAGAACCCTCTCATAAGGAGCATATTACGAAAGAGCCTTACGAAGAAGAGACAACACTTCCCGCAAAAAAAGAAACACAACCAGCCCCGGCAAGAGGGCAAGGCAGAAAACACAAAAAGAAGAAAAGGAAAAAAGCGCCGGAGGCAAAGGCCGAAGTCATAGACCCGCTTCGCGAATGGGAAGAGGCCCTGAAAGTGGGCAATCTTTTTCGGGCTATAGACGAGCTGGATTTTAAGGGACTGGACATGCGCGAACAGCTTCAGGTAAAAATTTATTATGACCTGATTCTGAGAAAAGAGGACGAACTGCGCGACCGCTATTGCGAGGAAATGAAAATCAGGTCCGACCGCATAGTAAGGAAGATGAACGAGTCGAAAGCGTTTATAATGTCGGTGCACCAACGGGAGGAACGCGGAAGGGAGCGCTACAGAAAAGTGGCCGAAAAGCGGGCCGCGGAGATGATGGGTTTTCAGGAGGAACAGGTAGACCCGGCCGCGTACGAACACCGTGAAAGCATCAGCGCAGCCAACGAGGAGAGCTTCGCCAACAGGCTTCATTCTTTGCGTCCGTCAGAGATTTTGCCGGAAGGCCTGGTACCCAAACCCGAAGAGGAAAGCCGGTTCAAATGCTTCCGCTTGGGCGGACTGGCGGCGCTCAAATACTTGGGCCTTGTGTTTTCAGACTTGCACAAGCTGGAATTCTACGGCATGGCCACCATGCGCGCTTCCCTTTTGTCGGGCATGGCCAACAAAGTCCTTCCGAAGATATATCCCCTATTCAACACCGCCAGAACAGTGGCCGACAACACCATATACGAATACAACGAGGAAACCAAACCGCTTTTCGGGCAAAAACACAAGACTCCTGCGGAACTGTTCGCTTTTCTGGAAACATTGGATGAAAAACATAACCGTATAGAGGAAATGATCGCGTTTTTCCAATATTACAGCGACCTGTTCAAGCGTATTCTACTTCACATGCCTTTTCTGAAAACCGGGGATTGGCTGGCACTAGGCCAACATTTTGAGGCCGACACGCTGGACCTCGCGCTCAAATACGGCCTTACGGGAAACAAGGAAGCCATCAACCTGGAGGCGATGGCTTCCGTGGCCGATCATGTCGAGACACTCTCGGGCCTTAGGGAACGCAAAGGAAAACCCGCCGGTGTCAATCTTGGCGGAGCTTCACCTTAAACTCAATTTCCAGACGAAAGCTTGTTTTATGAAGACGGTTTTGTCGTTTCGCCTGAAAGAGCCTCACACGTTCATTTGTTCCATTATCTTTTCTAATTGAGTTCTTAAATCCTCAGCACCGGCATATTCTATTATGTGATTGGCGCATCCCCCAGCAGTGGTTGAGTATTTCTCCCCTTCCTTCTTGATATAAATTATAGGGATGTTTTTGGCCTTGGCATAACCGATTTCTATCCCCACTCCAATCGCTTTTTTGCTTAACTCGGTGATCATTATTTTACTGCGGTCTATCTCCTCAAAAGCGATTCTCATCATTTCGTTTTCTTGCCCCAATTCAAAATTGTATTTATCTACAAAGACAAGCAATTCGTAGTTTCTACGCTTCAGGCTGTCTTCAATTATCCGAATTTCTTGATCGAAGTTTTTTCTATTTGATTTACTGATTCCAAAATAGACGAGGTTCTTTTCCCCTGAAGTATTCTCAATGCCCATTATCCTAATTTTTTTCCTTACTCTTCGAAAATTTCACAGATGCCATTCATCCGGTAAAACCCAAGCATACTATGTCATCCTTTATTGGCACCTTTTTTTGGCTCGGGGAAATTAAGCACAAAACGATTCTGATCATAATTCGGAATCTTGACCAAAATTTGGAAAGAAAATAAAGGCCATTTTCAATTTTTTAACGCAACTCTTGACACTTAAACCAAACCATTCGGACGAAAAAAAAGACAAGGCGTACATGCGGATAACCAAATAAGCCTATTTACGCTTTACACTATACTTTGTATTTTAACTATGTTCCACCCTCCTAAGGTTCGGCGAAAAAGCGATACGGGCAAACGCATTTCCCCCAATACGCGACAGCCTATTCAACGGGCCGTGGGCTTTGAGGTGGAAGTGAAAAACTGGAAGACATACAGGACTCGGCCCAAGGGACACCCCGTTATGCCTTGGCATATTGAACGGGAGTTTACCAAAGGCAGATACAAGCATCATACAAAAGACCTCCTTTTCAAAGGCCGGGACTACGAACTGACGGCGGACTGCCCTTTTGCCGGCAATTCGGTTCCCGAATTTATCACAATTCCTTTTGAGGAAGATTTTGACGGACTTCACCGGGCCAACAAGGCCTTTGCGCAAATAGGCGAGCTAGTGGACAGGATGCACCATGAGGCCAAAATACATCCGGAAACGCTTAACCGACTGGACGAATACCACGCACACGGAAGCGTGGAAGCGCCAACGGCCATGATTGACGCCTTGCCCAAACCCGATTTTCATCCACAAGCCAATGTGGGCCTACGGCTTACGGCTGTCACAGACCTGTTCGGACTATCTTCGGAAAAGCCCATTACCACACCTGTAGCCGAAAGGCTGACCCGCATCAAAAGCTTACGGGGACAGCCACAAAGACGGGAACGCAGATCAATGGCCCAAGCCAGAGAAAAGGCGGAAAGGGCACTGGACAAATTCAGGTACGTATTTACGATACACGAAGACTGGACTCCGAGCGAAGAGTTGCTCAATCTACTGGCCTACATGCTCCACTATATAGAATGTCCGATGATCAACTACCATGAGTACCCCAAGAGCTTTTTCCCGATAATGGCCCGCACGGATTTCTTTATGATGTACAGGCTTTTGCCTTTCGAAGAACAGGATTATTTCTCGGAAAACGACGGCAACATGTTCGTCAAGCTGTTTGAGATGATCAAGCATTCCTTGCCGGATATAGGAGAACTGGAGCTCGACGAGGAATTCTTTGAGGAAGGGATACGCAACGACCAAGAGGCCGACAACTACCGTCTCGACGGACTCACGCGTAAAGAATGGATACGTGGCGTAGCGACAGGCAAGGACTTGCTAACCTCCCGTAACTTTCCGGACCAGAACATCAACCGAGAATTGCAGACCATGGGCAGTTGGCAAAAATACGATGACTTGGAAGCCGGTGGGCGCGCCATGCCGATCCTTGAGTTAAGGCGCTTACAGTTTACGGACAATACCGAAGACCTGCGCGCAATGGCCGTAGAAATCTTTCGGACTATTATTCATCTGAATGAGAAGCATCAACCTGAGGATTAAAAGACTTGTCTCATTAGTATTACATAGCTGATGACTAGAATATATAGAAACGGAGCATGACTTGCTTTATAGTACCCTCGATTCTTAGGACCAGTAAAGTCGATTTTTAAGTAAATTTTAAACGGTTGTCGCTATCGTCGAGCCCGTGTGAATGTTGATAAGTCCTTTCACATTCTGTTTTTTCTTGGACTTATCAATATTTGCATGGGCATACGCGGTGGCTTTCGCTTTTGACGCTCCGCTAAAAACATTTTCCGGCTTCAGGTTCTCGATTCCTTGGTGATCCCTGTTGTGGTAGCGTCGCAACCATTTCTCTATCCCCAAATACAACTTTAAACCGTTGTCGGCCGGATTCAGGTAAATATGGTCCCTTTTTAGCGTTCTCCAAAAGCGTTCGATGTAAATGTTGTCCAAGGCTCGGCCTTTGGCGTCCATACTGATGTTTATTCCCTCTTTCTTGAGATAGTTCACGTATTCCCCGCAAGTGAACTGGGAACCTTGGTCACTGTTGAGTATTTCCGGTTTACCGTGAATCTCAACGGCCTCACGCACCACTTTTAAAGACGCCGCGGCCTCAAGCGTATTGCTCAAACCCCAACCCACTATGTACCTGCTGTAGACGTCGATAATCGCCGTCATATACATGAAACCGCTAGCCATGGCTATATAAGTGATGTCTATCGACCAGACCTGGTTTTTCCTGACAACTTTCTTTTCCTTAAGCAGATACGGGTAAACGTATTTTGCCTCTCCGGGCTTGCTCAGATTCTTTTTCGGGTAAATAGGGTAGAGATTCGCTTTGCGCATCAAGCGCCTAACCCTTTCATAGGAAGGGTTGAATCCTTGGTCACGCAAGGCTGATCTCATGCGCAAAACTCCCGCCGTGGGTTCGTCGATCATGTGCCGGTCCATAAGGCGCATCAACTCCAAGTTTTCCGCGTTTTCCCCCTTTGGGCTGTAGTAGTATGACGAACGGTAAAGCTCCAGACAGTCGCACTGACGGCGAATGCTCAGCTTATCCCCGGGGTCGACAAGGAGACGCAAATCTATAGACGCCCCAACTTCTTTAAGCTTTTTTTTAGGAAGTCGTTTTCCATCTCAAGCTTTCCTATTTTACTGTACAGTTGGTCTGTCGCCTTCTCCGTTTTCTCGTGTTCTTTTCTATCTTTGCCACCCTCAAAAACGCTGGACGAGCGCTGCAGAAACTCATTTTTCCATTGTGAAATCTGGGTGGCGTGAAGATCGTACCGTCTGCAGAGTTCTTGGGTGGTTTCTCTTTCCTTCAGTGCTTCGATCGCTACTTCCGCCTTGAATTTGGCGCTGAATTTTCTGCGTGTCGTTCTCGTTTTCATGCCCATAATTTAGTGATTTTTAAACTAAGACACTGGTCCGAAAATTCAGGGGTATTATACCCATACTATGTTTGGTTCGGCGCCTAACTATTTTTTCACATCAATCGATTTATCGTATAAGCCAAAGTTTCGTTTGTTCTTTTTGGAAAAGATTAAAGGCTGATCCTAGATATTTTATTATTATTCATGATTACCTTTATGAACATAAATATATTGTTTATTATTGGCCCGTTCATTTTAGAATTATGATATCACCGAGTATTATTATTTTCCAATTGACGAATCTTGACGGTTTAGCTCAGATATAACTGGCTGTCTATTAAGTTTATTCAGATACTGGAGACAAGTTTAAGATGTATTTTGTGGGGATTGCGTTATTTAGGAAGAGCTTTTAGGTGCTTAGCCTTTTTCAGAATGGGATAATACATTTTTAACGAATAGGTTTCTGTAATATTCATTTACACCCTTTATCCACTCATAAATATCAATTTTAATTTTTATCTGGCCTATGGAGGACAATACTAAAGAAGAAGAGTTGCTGAAACAGCTTTACGTTTACGTTGCGGAACAAAGGCGTGCGGGCAAACTGAATTACGAAATCAAAAATGACCTTAAGGAAAAAGGAATTCCGGAAGAGGTTATAGACGCTGTGATAAAGTCGGTGGCCAGTCATGTAGAGGTTGGAGATACCTCTTCGTCGGAAGGTGGCGGTATACCGAAGTTTCTGATCTGGATTCTCATCTTGGTGATACTTAATGTCATGAGCGCGGCCTTCGATTGGCCTTTCTGGGTATACTAGGTATGCGAAAAAAGAAAGAGAAAGCCTTAAACTTCCTTATCGGCGCCAGCCTATTGTATTGGGCTGGTGCCGGTTTGTATTCGCATTGGGAAGACCCGGCGATACCGCCCGCAAGATGGTGCGTAAGCCTACTTAACTTGGCGGTGGGTTTTTTGATTATTTTCAGACAACCGCTCCAAGCCACACCCAAAACAACTTCGGCCCTAATCGCTCTGCCTTCACTTTTTTGCGGTGGTCTGCTTTTCCGAATGGCCAAGCCTATGTATTTATGGACTTTTTATTCTCAAACCGTTTTTATTGTCGCCGGACTGTTTACCGTCGCTTCTTTCCTTAGTCTGGGCAAAAGCTTTTCCGTACTTCCCGGCCTTAGGGGTATAGTCAGCAAAGGGCCCTACCAGTTTATGAGACACCCGTCGTACCTTGGCGAAATTGTTATGAGTCTGGCCTGCTTAATTTCCGCCAAAGAGACATTATTATCGGCCATTCCTTTTGCCTTATTGATCCCGGCGTTAATGTTCCGGATCAAAGAAGAGGAAAAACTATTATCCAGCCAATACGAATACCTTTTGTACAAAACCAACGTAAAATGGCGCTTGTTACCTCGGGTTTGGTGACTGGATAATAGCGTTTATTCGTAACGCAAAGCTTCCACCGGTTCCCGACTCGCCGCGCGCCAGCTTTGCCAACTTACCGTGCCCAAGGCCACCAAGCCCGACAACAATCCGGCTCCAACGAAGACCCACCAGCTCATTTCGGTTTTGTAGGCGAAGTTTTCCAGCCAACGGCCCATGGCGTAATAGGCTATCGGAACTGCGATTACAAACGCTATGGCCACTTGTTTTAGTGTCGAGCTATTTAGAAGTCTGAGGATTTCGAAAGTGGTGGCCCCGTTGGCTTTTCGGATTCCTATTTCTTTGGTGCGGGTTTCGGCGGTGAAGTAGCTTACGCCGAATAGGCCTAGGCAGACTATAAAAAAGCCTAAGGCTGTGAAGAGTAGTAGGATCTTTTCGAAGCGTATTTCCTTCAAATAATACTTGTTCGCAGGCTCAGCCGAGCCCAAGAAGGATTGAGTTTCATCAGGGTTATAACGTTGATGCAGTGACTCGGCAAAGGTCAAAAGCTCTTTTCCTTTGCCGGGCTTGGCCTTTATTAATGCCCAATTTCCTTTCTCGTGAAAGATCATCAATGGCTTAATCGTATGGAAAAACGACTGTACATGAAAATCTTTTACAACGCCAACTATCCTTTTTTTCTCGGTTTTCGATTTTACGTTTTGTATTATTTCTCCAATGGGCTCTTTCAGTCCCATCAATCTCACAAAGGTTTCGTTGACCAGAACCTCAGGAATATAGTCTTGGGATTTTATCTTTCCCGGATACAGAAAACGCTTCCTGTCCAGCCCCCTTCCCTCTACCAGTTTTATATTGTATAAATCCAGATAGTGCTCATCTCCATTTATACTAATTATTTTTTGGACCTTCCGCTCCGGATTTCCTACGGCTTGGAACTGCTGTAATTTTCTTCCTCTGGACTTTGGCAAGATCGTTCCTAATGCGCATGCGTCAGCATACCCGCTTTCCATAAACTTATTCCGAAAAAACACCTCGTCCCAAATACCATTGACTCTATTACCTATAGGGTTCGGAAATGATATAGTATATAATCTGTCGGCATTAAATCCTGACGAATTGCGAATAAAACGTAACTGCTTGACAAAAAAAGCGGTAGAGATCAGCAACGTCAATATCACGACCAACTGAAGAACCGTACGGACTTGCATTGAAAAAGCTTTGAAAACATTCCGTAATCTATGCCAACGAAAAACTGTACTTGAGAACAGCCAGAACCAACTGATTACAAACACAAAGAAGAATACCCGCCACAGAAATGGGTCGAACTGAAAGGTTTCGACTTGGAACAAATTCAAAATTCCGTTGATAAACGGATATGCCCATGGCATCACCAATAACATCAAAAGCGATGCGACAAACAGCTGTACTCCCGTATCAATAGCGTTATATGCGTACTCCATCCATTTCGTTTCGCCCAAACATCTCCTAACGCCAGTCGAAACATTGGTCTTTATTTCCAAGGCCCCGTTTATTACGTTAAAATTGTATAGGGCGATAAAAAGTATCAGAATGGCTACGACAGCCGTTCCTCTTGTATAAAAAAGCGACCCCGTGCTTCGGATACTTCTTACACCTTTACTGTGAAGATATATATTCGAAAAAGGCTGAAGAATGGCCTTGTCATTTTTAAACGCCTTGTATTCTTTCCCACGATATGACCATGAAGCTTTTACAGCCTCATCGACAAAACGTTTCCGATCCGCCAGCTCAGGAAGTTTAACCAAAGTTTCATATGCATTATAAAAATAAGCGAAGGATTCATCTTCCTGATCAATCGTTTTCAGTAGGTCCGGCTTTAAGCTGGACCATTCCGGAGCATTCCGCATCACCGCCACTACCGTATACGCCCCCGTATTATCTTCCGAAGGACATTCAAAGTCAAACGGTTTTCCTACCGGGTTTTCATCACCAAAGAAGCGTTTGGCAAGTTTCTCCGACAATACAATCTTTTTGCTTCCAGGTGCGAAGTCCCCTATATCTCCGAGTACCAAAGAGTAATCGAACATCTCAAAAAGCGAGCGTTCTGTAGCGAAAGCGCGCCCAGACCAACTAATCCTGGCAGAGTCGAGCACTATCGTCATATTCCATAATCTCTTAACCCGTACACTGTTCTCAATCTCCGGGACACGCTTTCGTAAAACATCCAAGAAATGAAACTGCACTCCCGTGCTCAGATTCCCCCTCTTGTCTTCCGACAAAAAGCGGTAAACGTTATCCGTATCAGAATGCCATTTATCCGTTTGCCATTCGGAATACGCGAATTTAAACAGCAGGAGACTGGACATCAGAGCCAGCGCCAAACCCAGAATATTCACCGTAGCGTAGACCTTGTCGCGCAAAAGTCGGCGTATCGATATTTTTAGATAATAGAAAAGCATTGTTTGGTCTTAAGTATTAGGTATTTGGTCTTATGTAAAAATCTGAACGCTTTGGTTATTCGTATCTTAGCGCTTCCACGGGTTCCCTACTCGCTGCTCGCCAGCTTTGCCAACTTACCGTAGACAAAGCCACCAAACCCGCCAACAATCCGGCGCCGGCGAAAATCCACCAGCTCATTTCGGTTTTGTAGGCGAAGTTTTCCAGCCAGCGCCCCATGGCGTAGTAGGCGATCGGGACTGCAATCACAAAGGCTACCGCCACTTGCTTTAAAGTCGAGCTGTTCAAAAGTCTGAGGATTTCGAAAGTGGTGGCGCCGTTGGCTTTGCGGATTCCTATTTCTTTGGTGCGGGTTTCGGCGGTGAAGTAGCTTACGCCGAATAGGCCGAGGCATACTATAAAGAGGCCGACGCCCGTAAAGAAAAATAAAGCTTTGCCGAATTGGGTTTCTTTCTTATGCAATTCATTGAGGGAGAATGGTTCCAGCTCGAAATGCCAACTTCGGCCCGCATAGTGTTGCTGGTAAAGGGCCATCACTTTCTCACGCATTTGCCGAAAACTTCCAGGAGCGTATTTTATAATGATGGTTCCTACCAATATGTCACGCCGATCGGTGATAAAAGCGGGACCGGCCGTACTGAGAAAAGGGGTAAACTGGAAGTTCTTCGCCACGCCGACTATCTCATAACGGTCTTTTCCCTGAATACCGTTTCCTTCCTCCGCCAAACCAAAGCGTTTGCCAATCGGATCGCCCTCCAAGCCCAAGGCTTTTACCATTCTCTCGTTTATCACCGCCTGAAACACTCGGGTGTTCCTACTTTTCTTCATGCGTTGCGCATCGATATTTTTACCCATTAACAATGCTATACCCAAGGTGGACATATAACCATGATCGCCCGAAAGGTCAGAGGCGTCGACTCTCATATCAGGGTTTTCTTCCAGACCAAACGTACTGGTGTGATTGCGAGGCTTTGGGATCATTTCTCCCGATGAACAGGACAGAACCAAAGGATCACGACGAAGCGCTTGCATAAACGGGACTTCCGTTCCGTTTTCATCATACATCTTCTGCATAGAAAAAGCTGTGGCGCAACTTTCTGGATCAAAGCCCATCTCGTTTCTGAGCTTATAAACTTGCGCCAGAAATATCACGGAACACATCAACAGCATACAGGCGACGGACAATTGCAAGACCACTTGGTTTTGACCAAAAACATTCAGCAACCGGACGCCTTTTTCCTTTCGGTTCCAATAGTCTCCCGTCCATGCCACGGCAAGCATCAAGGCCCAACATATCAGATACAGTCCCGCTAAATGAAACAGGAAGGAGGGTTTCATATGGAAGTAATCAAGTTCCGAAAAATCCAAAAGGCGATTTACCGACGGATAGGCCAACAGCGTTAACGAAATGGCCGTCAAACACGACAGGAAGAGATTCGTACCTGATTCAAGCGCATAAAAAACGAAGCGCAGAGCCCGAGACTCTCCCATAAACCGGCGCATTTCCGTTTGCCTGTATCCCGTCCCAATTCCGGAAATAGTGATTACGCCATAATTCAACAGGCTTAGGGCCAAAACCAATACGCCAATCGCCACCATCCCCAATACATAAAACCAAGAGCCCGAAGTACGATAGGAGGCTACGTCCTGAGAATCGAAATACATAGACGAATAAGCTTGGGCGAAATATCCCTCGTTACCGGTGGGGGACCAGTCGGGCCATACTTTACGTTTACGTTCTTCGGGAATCGCTTTTACCACGTCATCTATAGCCAAACCCTCGGGCAACTTTACGTAAGATTCAAAACTGACCTTTCTCAAAGTGTAAGGCTGGCTATCGGGATCAATCGGAATCAATGCCTTGGCCTGAAAGCTGGACCATTCAGGAAAATCAGGAATCACCGCCAACACCTCGTACGATTTTTCCCTCGAACCTGAATACATCCTTTTCTTTTTCCCAATAGGGTTCTCATTCGGAAACAAACGACTAGCTGCCGATTCGGTAAGAATAATCTGATGGGGAAAATCTCCGAAACCATCAAAACTCCCCAATACGGAACGCAGGCACATAATATCCAAAAAGCCTTTATCCGCTGAGAATACCGCTTCGCCTTCTTTATGAGTCGCTCTTGATTTATCAAAATGCAAGGGCCCTCTCGTCCTGCTGAACCTGCCGGCTTTAAGTCCCGAAAAGCGTTCCTTCAGACCGTCCAACGTACCATACTCTATCTGGACGCTTCGCATTGCCCGGCGCTGACTGGCGTTCCCCAAACGATACACTCTTTCCATACCCTCTTGCCAGCGGTCCGTTCGCCATTCCTTGTACGCATAATTAAATAGCCACAAGGAAACACTCAGGCCCAAACCCAAGCCAAGAATATTCACTAAGGAATAGACCCGGTTTCTTAATAGCCTACGGATGGATATTTTCAGATAATAAGAAAGCATAGTTTGGTCTTTAAGTATTAGGTATTTGGTCTTAGGTGAAAAATCATTCATAGCGCAACGCTTCCACTGGCTCCCGACTCGCCGCGCGCCAGCTTTGCCAACTTACCGTGGCTAAGGCAACCAAGCCCGCCAACAGTCCGGCGCCGGCGAAGACCCACCAGCTCATTTCTGTTTTGTAGGCGAAGTTTTCCAGCCAGCGCCCCATGGCGTAGTAAGCGATCGGAACTGCAATTACAAAGGCTACCGCCACTTGCTTTAAAGTCGAGCTGTTCAGTAGTCTGAGGATTTCGAAAGTGGTGGCGCCGTTGGCCTTGCGGATTCCTATTTCTTTGGTGCGGGTTTCGGCGGTGAAATAGCTTACGCCGAATAGGCCTAGGCAGACTATAAATAGGCCGAGAGCGGTGAAGAGAGCAAGTGTTTTCCCGAAATAAAGCTCACTTTGATAAAGGTTAGCAATATCATAAACTTGGTAGAAGAACATTTGACCTTTTGCTTGGCGATGCTTCTCAAATTGTTCTCTCGCAAACTCAGCTACAGCTTCTTCCTTGCCCGGTTTAGCCCTAATAACTGCCATGTCCGCCCACTGATATATCTGGTCATGAAACACCACTAAGGGTTTAATCGGCCCATAAAACGATTCGTGATGAAAATCGTTAATGACTCCCACGATCTTGAATTTCATATTGCCCCAAACGATTTTTTTACCCAAAGGAGCCTTCAAGCCCATTTTCTCTATAAACTTCTTATTGACCAACGCTTCGGATGTTCTCTGTTTATTCAGGTTCGGGTCCTCGGATCTCCAGAATGAAAAGGTTTTTTTGTCCAGGTTCCTTCCCTTCAATAATTCAATTCCATAAATACTGAGAAAACGATCATCACCATATTGGATGGCAACACCTTCAAGCTTTGTTTCTGATCGATTAAGAAGGTGGAACCGCTGTCCTTCAGCACCCTGATATGGATTCGGCATTGGTGAGGCTATCGAATAATCTAATGCCAAGCCACTTGCCATCATTTCCTTACGGAAAACCTCTTCCATCCATTCTCCTTTGATTTTTGACTGTGACGGCAGGCTCGTGAAAACCAGATTTTCCAACCGCAACCCTGAATGGTCACTCATAAACCGTAATTGCTTTATAAACAATGTGGAACACACCAGCAGTATCAATACTATAGCAAACTGGACCACAGTCCGGGAATCTTTGATCTTAACGGTACGGTTTCGGAAGGTTATCATCTTATACTTGCTGGCAAGTAGCAGTATCCAGAACAAAAAGAGGGTAAGGATAAAAACAGTCGCAAAGTTTTGGTCATACGAAAACGGTAAAAGCTGTTTGTCGCCAAGAAGGCTTCGCACATATTTATCAAACAGTGGGAGAAATAACAGAGATAACGAGGAAGCCAACAATATATGAATTCCGGTATCCAAGAAATGAGACAAGACTACTTCTCTGGTCCGTTCGCCGATATATCTCCTAAGCCTATCCGTCTTTTTATGTTTGATGGAAATCGCTCCCGCAATCGTTCCGTAGTTATACCACGCAATCAGTAAGATCAGTAAACCGACCATAAATGTTCCCGCTACCAAAAATAACGATCCCTGCTTCCGGCAATATGAGAATACATCCGAGCTATTTAGATAAATATCCTTAAAGGCCTGTAAGCGCCAAGCCTCTCCCCTATGCCTAATCAGTGGCCCCAGCACTTCTTCGAGTTGTCCAAAATCCGGAAATCGGTTTTGAATCTCTTCAGGGTTTACGCCTTCTGCTAACTTCAGATATGTCTCATATGCATACGATCGTTTTTTCTTGGGATTGAATGTCAGAAACACATCCGCCTGAAGGCTTGATATTTCTGACTGGCCCCGCATTACGGCTACCACAATATGCCCTTCGCCTTTACTACCAGACTCTTTCCAAGGTAATTGAAGACCAACGGGATTCCGGTCTCCAAATAACCGTTTTGCTATACGTTCTGATATTACGGCCTTTTTACTGCCAATCTCAAAGTTCCCGACTTCCCCAAGACCAATAGAGTAGTCAAAAACCTGAAAAAAAGAACGTTCCGTTTCGAAGACCTTTGCTTTAACCGGCACACTGCCCGAATCCGTATAATGAACCATCCTACGCACAGGGAGCAACCTGACCCCATCCAAGATCTCAGGAGGCCCTTGTCGTAACATATCCAACATGTCATAGGGAAAGCCTGCCACATATTTTTCCCCTTTTTGCAAAACCCTGTACACATTATCCGCATCCGAATGCCACTTGTCCGTACGCCATTCCCTATAAGCGTAATTGAAAAGCAGAAGACTCGACATCATAGCCAAAGCCAAGCCCAGAATATTCACCGTAGCGTACACCTTGTCGCGCAAAAGCCGGCGTATCGATATTTTCAGATAATAAAAAAGCATGGTTTGGTCTTAAGTATCAGGTATTTGGTCTTAGGTAAAAAATCATTCATAACGCAATGCTTCCACCGGCTCCCGACTCGCCGCGCGCCAGCTCTGCCAACTTACCGTGGCCAAGGCCACCAAGCCCGCCAACAGTCCCGCGCCGGCAAATATCCACCAGCTCATTTCGGTTTTGTAAGCGAAGTTTTCAAGCCAGCGTCCTATGGCGTAGTAGGCGATCGGTACGGCTATTACAAAGGCTACCGCCACTTGCTTTAAAGTCGAGCTGTTCAAAAATCTGAGGATTTCGAATGTGGTTGCGCCGTTGGCTTTGCGGATGCCTATTTCTTTGGTGCGGGTTTCGGCGGTGAAATAGCTTACGCCGAATAGGCCTAGGCATACTATAAAGAGGCCTATACCGGTAAAGAGAAATAATACTTTTCCGAACTGCACTTCCTTTTTGTGGAGCGAACTAAGGGAAAAAGGTTCCAGCTCAATATCCCGGTGAGTCCCTTCATAATATTGCTGATGTAACGCTATTACCCTTTCTCGGAGTCTTTCAAAAGTACCGGGGGCATATTTGATAATGAGACTTCCAGGGTGCATATGCCTCCAATCGGTAATAAACGCAGGACCGGCCGTATTCAAAAAAGAAGTGTGCTGGAAGTCCTTAACCACCCCGATGATCTCAAACCGATCATCACTCTTATCAATCCATTTTCCCTCGAACCTTTTTCCGATAGGATCATCGTGAATACCTAAGGCCTTGGCCATTTTTTCGTTTATAACAGCCTGAAAATTTCTGCTTTCCCTACTTCGACGAATCCTTTGCGGATTTATATCTTTTCCTTTTAGTATTGTTATTCCCAACGTGGAAATATAGCCTTGATCTCCAACCAAGCAGGCCGCGCTAATTTTTCGGTCCGGATTATCCGTCAAATTATAATTACTGGCAAAAGGCGTGGTTCTGGGAATCATTATACCGGAAGCACAGGATAGAACCAACGGATCCTTGCGCAAGGCTTGCATGAACGGGACCTCCGAATGATCTTTATTATACGCTCTTTCAGAAAAATAGACCACCGCACATTTTTCAGGGGCAAAGCCCATCTCCCGTCTTAATTTATCAAGCTGAGCCAAAAAGACTACGGAACAAATCAATAGTACACAAACAGTGATTAACTGAAGTATCACTTGGCTTTTTCCAAATGTTCTTAGACCCTTGATCCTTTTTTCGCCAACCCAGACTACAACAAGCATTATTGCCCAACAAATACTATAAAGGACGAATAGGTGATATAGAAATGTGGGCTTCATATGGAAATAATCAAATTCCGAAAAGTCCAGAATCCGGTTCACAAACGGGTAAGAAAAGACCGTTAATGCGATAGCCACCAAACTGGCAAAAACCAGGTTCGTCCCTGATTCAATCGCATAAGACACAATCAATAACGGCCTTGACTCTCCCAACGACCGGCGAATCTCAGTACGCCGATACGCCAAGCCAATACTAGAAACGGTGATTATACTATAATTAAGTAAACTGAGCACCAAGACTAAGACTCCGAGACTAAGCATTCCCAAAGTATAAAACCGGGACCCAGTAGTTCGGAATGAACGCGTATCCGATGAGCCAAAGTACATATCGTAAAATTCTTGGCCAAAGGCCTCTTGTTTAGACATTTCTTCACCTGAGTGCCGCTGTTTTCTCCACTCAGTTATTGCCGAAAACACATCTTCTAGCAATAGATCTTCCGGCAGTTCAATGTAGGTTTCGAAAACGGTCTTAATTGCTGACGTGTTCCTTTGCTTAGGTTTCCGTAACGGAATAAAAGCTGTTGCCCGCAAACTGGACCATTCGGGAAAGTCAGGGATAACCGCCAATACTTCATAAGAAGTCTCCAGCGTACTATAGTAAGTCATTATTTTCTTCCCGATAGGACTCTCGTTGGGAAAATACTGCTTGGCTACGGACTCCGTAAGCACCAACTGATTTGGACGGTCTCCAAAACCTTTTATACTGCCCAGAATAGGTTTGAAGCGCATAACCTCCAGAAAGCCGTAATCTGCGGAAAAGACCCCTCTGTCATCTTTTTTATTCGCTTCCGATTCTTCAAAGTGGATAGGCATTTTGGTTTGAGTCAGTCGGCCAACCTTAAGCCCCGGAAATCTGTCCTTCAAACCCTCAATGACCCAATAACCTGTTCCCACATTTCTACTGCCTGTAGGCTTATAAACTTCTCCTAGCCGGAAAACCCTTTCCATTCCTTTCTGCCAGCGGTCCGTTTGCCACTCTTTATAGGCGTAATTAAATAGCCACAAAGAAACACTCAGTCCCAAGCCAAGCCCTAGGATATTTACCAAGGAATAAACTCGGTTTCTCAAAAGCCTGCGGAATGATATCTTCAAATAATAAAAAAGCATAGTCTGGTCTTAAGTATCAGGTATTTGGTCTTAGGTAAAAAATCATTCATAGCGCAGTGCTTCCACTGGTTCCCGACTCGCCGCGCGCCAACTCTGCCAGCTTACCGTGGCCAAGGCCACCAAGCCCGCCAACAGTCCTGCTCCGGCGAAAATCCACCAGCTCATTTCGGTTTTGTAGGCGAAGTTTTCCAGCCAGCGCCCCATGGCGTAGTAAGCTATTGGGACTGCGATGATAAACGCCATGGCTACTTGCTTTAAAGTCGAGCTGTTCAGAAGTCTGAGGATTTCGAAAGTGGTGGCTCCGTTGGCTTTACGGATTCCTATTTCTTTGGTGCGGGTTTCGGCGGTGAAGTAGCTTACGCCGAATAGGCCCAACATTACGATTAACATTCCAAGTGAAGTAAAAACGGTCAATATCTTCCCAAAACGTAACTCGCTTTTATAGTAATCGCCTCCTTCCAATATCCTTAGGGAAAAGGCCGGTGATTTTCCTTGGTCATATTTGTTATAAATTTTCCGTAATGACTCTTTCGCTTTTGGAACTTGCTTGGCTGGTATCCGGGCGAGCATTACGTTTTGCAGATCCAGTTGTTCAGCGGATACGAATACCGGCTCAATTGGCATATGGATCGGGGCAAAATGAAAATCTCGTAATACGCCCACGATTTTGAAACTGGTATCGCCTTTCTTGAGTCTTAACTGTCGGCCAAGGGGGGCATCTTCCAATCCCAAACGCTTAACTAACATCTCATTGACCAAGACCTCAACCGTTCTCGGTGAATCGGAATAGTACTTCTCTCTTCTAGTTTTCGGGAAAGTAGCCGGGTTCAGAGCCCGACCACGCAACAGTTCCAAATGGTAAAGCGACGTAAATCTATCATCACCCGTAAGTCGGACAGCCTGTACGGTTTGTTCAGGGCCGTTTTTCGTACGCAATTCAACATGCCTTATTCCTCCGAAACGCAACGGCAAGACGGTCGCCCTTCCCGTTGTTCTCACTTCTGGAATCATGTCCAAATCCTGTCGCCACGGAAGGGTAATTGGCGCGTCCAAATCCTTATTATGGTGGGGTAGCCTGAAATAAGCGATCCTTTCTCCTTCCTTAAAGAAGTCGAAAGACGATTCCATCAAACCAATCTGTTTCAAATAAATACCGGATGAAATCAGCAACGCAATTCCCGCCACCAATTGTAGCGCAGTATGTAAACTGTATTTTCTTCTTAAAAATGGTCTCGAAGAAATAAACAATATCAATACGCATACTATTAATGACAACACATAAAACACCGCCATTCTTCCGTCTATCGCCAACGTGTCTATTTCCGAAAATCCGATCCAGCGATTAACCCATGGATAAAGGAATGTAGCCATCGGCAAAGCCAAAGCTCCCGCCACCGACACCAATAAACCCAGCTCAATAACCGTAAATAACCAAGCTTCTTTTCTATTTTCCCCCATACAAGCCCGTACTTTATCCGAAGTGCGACGCTTTTCGCTATCCACAGACCGAGATACCGCAACGTTCAACAGCGCGATTACCAAGACAAAAACACCTATCGCCACCGTACCGATCACATAAAGCCTGTTTCCCCTATTTCGAAATCCGGAAATGGATAAATCGGAAAGGTACAAATCCTCAAACGGCAACAAAGTCCACCGTTCTTTTCGCACCCGCTCGGTTCCTTCCCTTAACCGGATATTCCGTATAGCCTGAACCAACGCATCCGAATCCGTGCCTTTGGCTAACAACAACGATGTCTCCACCTTATGCCTGTAAGCGAATTCGTTGGACGTCTTTGGAAACGTGATCAAAATATCCGCCTGCAAACTGGAACGGGAAGTGGCATTCTCCATAATCGCCACCACCTGGTAGCGATTATCCTCATTATCCTTTAGTGGCAAGAATTTACCTATAGCCGATGCGTCGCCAAAAAAACGTTTGGCCATTCGCTCCGAGATCACCGCTTTTCCGGAATAATGCTCGAACTCACCAAAGCTCCCCGCAAGAAGTGAAAAGCGGTAAATGTCAAAGAAACTCCGCTCGGTAGAATACACTTTTCCTTTGAACCGTTCCTTTCCTCCCGCTCGGTTCAGATATAATTGTTCCTCTTTGAGCCTAGTGTAATTTTGAATTTGCGGTAATTCCCCAGCCAAAGTCTCAGACAAAAAATATGGCGCTCCGCTATACCAATACGGCGCCTGTTCCTCGCTTTTTACCAATAAATGAAAGACCTGTTCATTATTCGATAGCCCCTTGTCTGTCCTCCAAGCCTGAAACGCATAGCCAAAAAGCATAAGCCCAGCAACAAATGCCAAGACCAAACCCATCAAGTTAACCACGGAATATACCCGATCACGCAAAAGCCGGCGTATCGATATTTTCAGATAATAAAAAAGCATCGTTTGGTATTAAGTATTAGGTATTTGGTCTTAGGTAAAAAATCATTCATAGCACAATGCTTCCACGGGCTCCCTACTCGCCGCGCGCCAGCTTTGCCAGCTTACCGTGGCCAAGGCCACCAAGCCCGCCAACAGTCCGGCGCCTGCGAAAATCCACCAGCTCATTTCGGTTTTATAAGCGAAGTTTTCCAGCCAACGCCCCATGGCGTAGTAGGCTATCGGGACTGCAATTACAAAGGCTACCGCCACTTGCTTTAAAGTAGAGCTGTTCAGAAGCCTGAGGATCTCGAATGTCGTGGCTCCGTTGGCTTTGCGGACGCCTATTTCCTTGGTGCGGGTTTCGGCGGTGAAGTAGCTGACGCCGAATAGGCCTAGGCATACTATAAAGAGGCCGAGGGCGGTGAAAAGAGCGAGGATCCTTCCGAAACGGACATCCGCTTTATAAACGTCTGAAAATTGGTAAAACTCGATTTCAAACAACGACGGATATCCTCGATACTTTAGGTACAAATCCCTTAAACGTTCGGTCACTGCCGTCCTGTGCCCTTCTTCTATCTTTAACACAATCCTGCCAGAACCGCCAGGTATCCTATATTCAGGTGAAATTACCACTGGTATTACCGATTCGTATACCGAACTGATATGAAAATCCTTAACCACCCCCACAATCTCGTATACTTCCCCACCATTATAGAACAAAGCCCCCACAGGTTCGGAGAGACCTAGGCGTCGAACCAGCTCCTCATTAACTAGCGCCCTGATTTGGTGGGTTTTGTTTATCTGTGAAGACACACCCATGTCTAGATTGCTCCCTTGTAAAATTTCCATCCCATAAAAATCCGTAAACCGGGCATCACCAAACAGGAATGAGGCCTTAACCCCGCTCTCCTTATTTTCTTTTGTCCATACTTTTCCTGATATACTGTTAGCCTTGTAACTCACCGGCAATGGAGTAGCCAAAGCATAGTCCTGAATAAAAGGATCTGATTTTATCTCATCCATATATGGCGACTCAAACTTTCCAGACACACTTTCCGGAGCGGAAACATATACGCAGTCCCCAAGGTCATAACCTGACTCCGTGTGGATAAACCATACCTGCTTTATATATAGCATAGCAGGGCCTGTTCATAAAGCGTCTGAGAAAATAGGAGCTTACCACCATGAATTGCAATTTTGAATTACCACAAACAAACTTGCGGTTGATGGATAAGCTCCCAAAAAAACGAAATTAATCAATACTACCTCCAGTTACAACTAAGCCTTGTAGACCACAGGAACGCCAAGGGGAAGAAGCACGAACTGGCTTTTGTCGTACTGTGCTTTATGCTTGCCGTATTCAGGAGCGGAGGAAAACTCAATTTCTCACAGATTCACCGCTCAATGAAAAGGGATCACGATTATTGGCGGGATTTCACAGGTGGTAAAAGTAAGTGTTGTGTGAGCCGTGTTCAACTCCGAAGAATCCTGAAGGATACAGATATACAGGGACTTAAGGCGGTTGCTGAAACCACTTTTAACGCAAACGAAACTATAGATCCGCAAGCTCTTCAATGGTTTTCGATTGACGGTAAAGAACTCCGGGGGAGTATCGACAAATCCTCAGGGGACAAACGCGGGGAAAGCGTGGTTCTGGTTACCGCGCAAGAAGATAAAACCAGCAAGGTTGTAGGCTACTATTCGGGTACCAAAGACTCCGAGCGGGGTATTGTCGACGAATATTTTGAAACTCAATCCGGTCTTTCGGGAACGGCTTATACGATGGATGCCCTTCACAATAATTCCGGGTTACTGGAGGGAATCCATGGAAAACGGGGCGTCTACCTTTCACAAATAAAAGGGAACCAGAAAATACTCCGTGAAGACCTTCGAGACATGGAGCGGAGATCAGAATGTTTGGATTATAAAAAGACCGTCGAAAAGGGCCATGGCAGGATCGAAACAAGAATATACCGGACCTACCCGGTGGAAACGGGATGCTTGGAGCGTCGCTGGTCGAATACGGGGATGAGCTGCTTCATACGGGTAGACCGTACCCGTAAAGTCGTTAAAACAGGAAAAACATCAAGCGAGACATCATACTACGTCAGCAATATAAATACCGGTCTTATTGATCAATACAACTTGCCTAACGCCGTAAGGGGACACTGGTCCGTAGAGGCAAACAATAATATGAGGGATACGAACTTCGGAGAGGACGGGTTAAGGAGCCTTGTCTCTGGTATACAGCAAAGTGTTTCATGTATTTTGACTGCTGTAATGAATATTTTGATCCAAAGGAACGCTGGTGAAAATATGAATGAAATGCGAGAGGAGATCGTAGCAGATATAAATTCTATTCACCAATATTTTAATAGATAGACCTTTATGAACAAGCCCTGTATAGCATAGCGCAGATAAGCAAAAGACAAAAAATAACCACCTGTCCTACTGTCTGAACATATTCCACTTGACGCCTCATAAAACCCAGTTTGACCCGATTGCTGTAGACCAGTTTTGAGGCAAACATGACTGCAAGACAAAAAAGAAGTAACAAAGCCCAAAGAAAAGGAAATCCGTCTACCAAATAGAACCCCTCAACCTCCGAGAAACCAACAAACCGATTGATTAATGGGTAACTGGAATACGTCAACACAACCGAGAAAACCGTCGCTATAAACAGGTGCAAAAGTGTTTCCACAAAATAAAAAAGACCCTGTTCCGTACCGCTTTCTCCCAAAGCCCCCCTCACCTCCGTGCCCAAACGATAACGTTTGTTTCCGGAAACACTCAGTACATTATAATTCAACAAACTCAGAACTACCGCCAAACAACCGGCAAAAAGGATTCCCCTAAAATAAAAACCGTTACCTCTCTGGAATATCCCATTTGACACGTGTGGGGCTTCCATATAAAGTCCCTTAAGGCTATAGCTTCTCCACTTTTGGTCTTTCAACCTCACGTCTCCTCGTCTAACGCTTGCCTTGATCTTCGGAATAGAGGCCAAAACATGTTCTATCCTATAACCCGGCAACAGTTCCAACAATAACCCCGAACTCCTTTTTTTCGAATCCGTCAAGATAATATCGGTCTTGACACTAGACCACTCAGGTATATCTTCCATAACCGCCACTACCGTATAGCGATGCTTATCAAAAGACACCAAAGGAAGCTCCATCCCCAACGGACTCTGATTACCGTACACCTTTTCGGCATAGGACTTGGAAATCACCGCTTTCCGAGCATCGTCCTCAAACTCGGATAACGTACCTTGGAGCAAGGAAAAACCAAACATTTCAAAAAAGCTCCTGTCCGCCGCCACATATTTTTCAAAGGCATCAATACCCACCGAATCTTCAACCAGCCTTAGACTCGCAACACGCGCTCGGCCTACACGCACGATCTCAGGGTGTCGGGCCAACAGGCTATCCGCTATAAACCGCCGGTGATAGGGACTTAACTCACTGACAGCTGTTTCATAATCACGCAATAACCAATAGATATTTTCCGCATTCTCATACTGCCGGTCCGTTTTCCATTCCTTATAGGCATAATTAAAAAGAATGGTACAAACGGACAGGGCCAGAGCCAAACCAAGAATATTTACCGTAGCGTAAACCTTATCCCGCAAAAGCCGGCGGATGGATATTTTCAGATAATAAAAAAGCATAACGTGGTCTTAAGTATTAGGTATATGGTCTTAGGTAAAAATCTGGGCGCTTTGGCTATTCGTATCTCAGCGCTTCCACGGGCTCCCGACTCGCCGCGCGCCAGCTTTGCCAGCTTACCGTGGCCAAGGCCACCAAGCCCGCCAACAGTCCGGCTCCGGCGAAAATCCACCAGCTCATTTGTGTCTTATAGGCGAAGTTTTCCAGCCAACGTCCCATGGCTAAGTAGGCTATTGGTACGGCTATTACGAAGGCTAAAAGTACCTGCTTAAGTATCGAATTGTTAAAAAGTGTCAAAATCTCGAATGTCGTGGCGCCGTTGGCTTTACGGATTCCTATTTCTTTGGTACGTGCTTGGGTCACAAAATACGTGAAACCGAACAAGCCCAAAGTGACCAAAAACACTGATAGTCCCGTTAGAATATATACCAATTTTGCGAAGCGAATATCCTTTTCATAATCATCCGCAAAACTGTCTTTGAACACGAACTCTTTCTTGTCATTCAGAAAATTAGGCAGATGCTTTTGAAGGGTTTCCATTAGAAACTTTCGGCCGCCATCAGGATTGTTTTCCGCCAACCGAACTCGAAAACCGAGCGCCTCGGGATGTATCGGTCTATTATAGATTATACAAGGCGGAATGCTCCGGTAAAGCGTATAGACATTAAAATCTTTCACTACACCGACGATTGTGTATTTCTTGCCTTTACTGGTGATTGTTTCTCCAACCGGATTTTTAAATCCCGACATCTTCGCAAAACGTTCATTCACCAACACTTCTTTCTTGTTCTTCCTTGAGCTAAGGTTCTCGCCTTCCAACATTTTAATCCTAAATACTTTTATATAAGACGCATCTCCTCTCAGGCCAACAGCAGAAACCTTTTCGCCATTATTAAGATCGAACTCACTCTTAACCCGTTCATACTTCAGCGGTAGTCTCTTTCCTCCGGTCAAAGCCTCTACCAAGGGGCTGGCTTCCACCTCTTTTCTAACGATGTCACAAGATTCGCAACGAGTTGTGGCTCTATCATATGGGAAGGATACAGTATTGGAAACGTCATAGCCCAAAGGTTGCTCCTGAACAAAGCGCATCTGCTTAAAAAACAACAGGGAGGAAGTAAACACAACACACAAAAGCATCAATTGAAAAACCAACAAGGTACGTTGAGAAACCATCACACCAAATCCTGCCTTACGATACCTAAACAAGGCTACAAAAAGGGCCGTAACACCCGAAAATATTACAACCAAACACAAAAACAGGGGAAGGGAATACTTTGGAAACAAGATCTCGGGCACCTTACCGGAGTCCAATAAATCGCCTATAAAATTGTTAACAAAAGGAACCACCAATAAAGCCAAAAGCGTGGAAGCCAAAACAACAGTAAAAGACTCGGCAAACAGAAAGCCGAACACCTGACTTGCTTTCTCACCCAAAGCCCTTCTGGTTCTATCTGCGATTCGGTCTTTCTGACTGCGGGCCAATACGGAAATAGTGAAGTTCAATAAGCTTAGAACCAATAAGAATGCAGATAAACCAACCATCAACCACAGGTATCGTGTTGATCCAACTTTTCTGAAATCCCCCCCAAAATGATCACCGCGTAAATACGAACCCGCAAAATCATGTAGTTTAAATTTCGCCTTATCAGATATAGGATTCAGAATTATTTCGTTCTTATGCCTTTTAAAAATCTCGCTTGTGGCCGGGTGTATATCAAAATCTTCATGCCCTGGAGCCATTTTAAGATAGGTAGACTCAATACCCCTATCCCACAGCGGGCTACGGTGCATCTCGTCATGATATTGCAAGGAAGATTCGATATTGAGAATTAAATCCGCCTGCAATGACGAATTACCCATTTCTTCCATCACACCGACCACTGTATACTTGGCGCTGTATTCAGGGGAAAAATATATCTCCAATTGCTTCCCTACCGCATTCTCTTTGCCAAAATACTGAATGGCTTTATCCTCGGAGATCACCGCACAACGGTCCTTCTTATCCAATGCGTCAGCCTTGCCCGCCAACAAACGATATCCAAAAACATCAAAGAGGCTTGATTCCGAAAAAATTATCCGTCTCTCCGGTACTTTTACCCCATTATGCATTATCATAGTCACCTCACCTTCCAAGGTACTTAGATCAGCTATTCTAACATAATCTAGCACCTCAGGCACCTTTTCCTTTAGCTCAGGCCCTAATCCGGTAGGCATGTAACCAGAAGATGGCTGAAAACCATCGGGCGTATCGCTATATTTCAATACCTGCGAGACATCCTTAATACGGCTATGCCACAGATGCGTAGCCAATTCTCTATAAATGCGGGTATACAACAACAGACAAGCCGTAAGGGCCACGGCCAAGCCAAGGATGTTCACCGTAGCGTAAACCTTATCGCGTAAAAGCCGGCGTATTGATATTTTCAGGTAATAAAAAAGCATAGGTTGGTATTAAGTATTAGGTATTTGGTCTTAGGTAAAAAATCATTCATATCGTAACGCCTCTACCGGCTCCCGCCTCGCTGCACGCCAGCTTTGCCAACTGACGGTCAAAAGTGCGACAAGGCAAACTAGCGCTCCCGCTCCCGCAAAAACCCACCAACTCATTACGGCTCTATAAGCGAAGTTTTCCAGCCACCGGCCCATAACATAATAAGCGATAGGCACAGCCAGTATCAGCCCGACGCCAACGTATCTTAACAAATCCCCATTCAAAAGCCTGACTATCTCGAAAACCGTGGCGCCGTTGGCTTTGCGAACGCCTATTTCCTTGACGCGCGCCTGAGTCATGAAAAAGATAAAACCGAACAGCCCCAGCATGACTATGAATATCGCTACCATAGTCAATACATAAACCAATCTGGCGAAACGGATATCCTTTCCATACGAATTGTTGTAGTCATCCTCTTCTGTATAAATACGTTTCTCAAAACGGTTATCAGGGTAAAACTCGGAGAACAAATCGGAAAGAAATGCTTTCCCCTCTTCCGGATTCTTGGAGTTCAGGCGTACCCTGGCCCCTAAGATCATTGGAGGCGAAGGAGCGTTGAAAACAACCATCGGCTTTATGGGGCGGTAAAGCGCTTTGTAATGAAAATCCGCCAGCACTCCTACAATTGTCAGGGTCTTGCCTTTCATATGCCAATAACCACTAACTATTTCCGTCCCAATAGGGTATTCCAGCCCGGCTTCCCTGACAAACTGTTCGTTTACCAGCACCTCATGTTTTGCGGACGGCCTGTTAATGTTCCGTCCGCTCTTCAGGCTAATGTCATACACATGTATGAAACTGGAATCGCCGAACTGGGGTGTCGCCTTCATGGTTTCTTTATCCAAAACAAAATCCGACAACCCATATGAGTCCAAAAGGGGAAGATAAAGGGTCCTTGTCACTCCCTCAATCAAAGGGCTTTCCCTAAGTCGCCGATTAATCTCAGGACCTTTTCTTGGGGCCATGGAAATATGTTTCCACGGAAAGATAACCGTATTGCCAGAGTCAAAACCCAAAGGTTTTTCCCTAACGAAGCGCATTTGTTTTACAAACACCAAAGCCATTATCATAATCACACTCATTAGTCCCAGCTGAAACACCAACAGGACTTTTTGGGAACGCATCATATTCCGGGTTGCTTTTCCCTGACCGAGGCGAACGGAACCCAGCCCCTTTTTGAAAAACGTGACCGCCAGAGCTGTCAAGATGGAAACCACAAACACCAGCGCAAAAAATGACGGGAGAGCGAATGGAGGAAAACGAAGCGCCTCCGTCGCCGACGCGTCTAAAAGCGGACCTACCCACTGATAGACAAACGGGCTTATCAGCACCGCAAGGGCACAGGCCAGAAACATTATGGACAGAACTTCGATAACCAACAGGTAAACGGCCTGACGGGAACGTTCGCCAAGCGCATTGCGTAGTTTATCCGAAGCCATATCTTTGGCGCTTCGGGCCAACACCGAAATCATGAAGTTCAGCAACGCTAAGCTCAAAATCACCAATGTGAGCCCTATCAGCATAAAAACGTAACGCGCCGAACCTGATTCCCTGGTCCTCACTCCATAATTATCTCCCCGAAGATAAGCTTCTCCAAAATCATGGAGTTTATAACTGCGGCTCTCCTCGTTTGTCCGCTGATAATCATGCTTAAGGTGGCTCGCTATTATGGCCTTTGCCTTTTGGTTGATATCCATACCCATATTCCCTGTACTCAATTTCAGGAACAATTCTGGATACTCTATTTCCCACGACAACGCTTTTTCGGAGTCCAAAATACTCAGCACAAAATCTACTTGCAGTGAGGAAGCTTTAGGCATATCTTCCATAACGCCCACTACCGTATACTTCCGTCCTTTCTTGGGACGCGAATACATCTCTATCGTTTTACCCACAGGGTTTTCGCTTCCGAAATACAATTTGGCTTTCGACTCCGAGATGATGACACTACGCTTTACACTGTCCAAACCCGAAGCCGAACCCGCCACTATATTGTAACCAAAGACATCGAAAAGACTGGATTCTGACAAGATCAAACGGCTTTCGGGTATCCGCTCTTCACCTTTTGCGAACCTTGGCTCATTTCCCTTGGTATAATACTTCTCATATACCCGCACAATTGATTCTATCTCCGGAACCTCTTCCTTCAGCGCTTTTCCAAAACCAAAAAATACCCTACCGCTTTCGGGACCAAACCCATCCACGCCGTCGCGATACACTAATACTTGCGCCACATCCTCTTTGTCCATATGCCATAGGTGTCTGGACAGTTCGGAATAAACCTGATTGTACAACAACAGGCAAGCTGTCAGCGCCACTGCCAAACCGAAAATATTTACCGTAGCGTAGACCTTGTCGCGCATAAGCCGGCGAACCGATATTTTGAGATAGTAAAAAAGCATATTGGTCTTAAGTATTGGGTATTTGGTCTTGGGTACTGAATCCTATTGTTTGGTCAGGTGGTCTCGCTATCACGAATATTACAGAGGTTTACTCTTGTACTAGGACTAGTATCGTCCTAACGCTAGGAATGACTCCGTCCTAGTGCTAGGCCCGCCTCAAGCCTACCGCTTAGACCGCGACACGGGCGGATGTGACAAAGGATACTTTCCAAAAAGACAGGGCCCCGGAACATCGCCCGTTTCTAAAAAACCGTGCCTACGGGGGCGTTGGTGTTTTCGGCCACTATCTGTCCGTCGAAGAGGTTTACTACGCGGTGGGCGTAGCCCGCGTCGCGTTGCGAGTGGGTTACCATTACTATGGTGGTGCCTTCGCGGTTGAGTTCGGTGAGCAGGCCCATCACCTCGGCGCCGTTTTTCGAATCGAGATTACCTGTCGGTTCATCGGCGAAGATAAGCTTTGGCTTGGCCACCACTGCCCGGGCTATGGCCACACGCTGTTGCTGTCCGCCACTGAGCTGTTGCGGAAAATGCTTGGCCCTGTGGCCGATGTTCATGCGCTCCAAAGCCTCGTTTACCAAGCGCTTACGCTCCGACTTCTTGATCTTGAGATAGACTAACGGTAATTCTACATTCTCAAATACGTTCAGCTCATCTATCAGGTTAAAACTCTGGAACACAAAGCCTATATTCCCTTTTCGCTGGGCGGTGCGCTCGTTTTCTTTCATCTTGGAAACATCGACTCCGTCAAAAGAGTAATGGCCGTCGGTAGGGCTGTCAAGCAATCCCAAAATATTCAGCAAGGTGGATTTACCGCATCCCGACGGTCCCATAATGGCGACAAACTCGCTTTCTTTTACCTCGAAATTCACCTTGTAGAGCGCGCTTGTCTCCACTTCTTCGGTGCGAAATATTTTACTGAGGTTTTCTGTCTTGATCATAATCTTTATTGGTAAAAAGTAAAGGGTAAAGCGTAAAGAGTATTAGTATGGAACAAAAGTAACGCTGTCGCTAAGTCTTTTTACTTTGTACTCTTTACTCTGTACTGTTTTATTCTAAATATAACACTTCGTTTTCTCCAAAACTATCATAACCTGATACCACTACCTGTTCACCGGCGTCTAGGCCTTCGAGTATTTCGTAATGCTTCGGGTTTTGTCTTCCTACTCGGATTTCTCTCTTGGTGGCGCGCGTTCCGTCCTGCGATACCACAAACACCCAGCGCCCGCCCGTGGCGTGGAAAAATCCGCCTTTGGCCAGCATCAGCGCGTCTTTCGGGCTTCCCAAGCGCAAGGCCACATTGTAGCTTTGGCCTGTCCGGATATTCTTTGGCCGTTCGCCTTTGAAGACCATCTCCACCCGGAAAGATCCGTTGCGCACTTCCGGAAACACCTTCCTGACACGCAAAGTATATGTCTTTCCGCCTTTCTCCAAAGTGGCCTCCAAGCCGGTGCGCACGCGGTCCAGATAATACTCGTCTATCTGGAAACGCACCTTAAAATCGGTCAACACGTTGACTTGACCCACGCGGCTTCCCCGGCCTATTGACTGCCCAAGTTGGGCATCCAATAAACCGAGTTGGCCCGCGACGGGTGCTTTGAGGTTGAGATTATCTTTTCGCGCACGAACCATATCCACGGTTATGCGCATTTTTTCCAAATCGGAACGTAGCTTGCTCATCTCTGAAATTCGCATTAAGGAATCTTGCCTGACTTTTTCTTTCCGGATATCCATAAGGCGGACAGCCTGTTCCAAGTCTTCCTTTGCCACTATATAGTTTTCCCTAGGAATCAATTTCTCCTCAAACAGTAATTTTTGCTGTTCGAAATTCCTCTTTCTCTTTCTTAAAGAGAACTCTTGGGTAAGCAGTTGCTCCCGGGAATTAATCCTGTCCTTTTCGAAGTTGATCAGTGTCTGACGCATAATATTTTCCTTCTGTGCCAGTTGAGATTCGCTGTTCAGAATCGTCTCGTAAAGTGTCCTGTTTTCCAAACGAAGCAACACTTGCCCCGAATCAACTTGTGCGCCCTCTTCCACCAATATCTCACGAACCTTTCCCCCTTCCTCGGCATCCAGAAAAATGGTGCTGATCGGTTCCACTTGGCCATCCACACGGATATAATCGTTGAATTGGCCAGCCTTTACCTCGGCCAAAACAAGCTTGGCAGTTTCTACACGGTAAGCTTTTTCCGAATTTCCGAAAAACGCCAACACCAGCAGGCCTACAAACGCCAACCCTCCGGCCAAGGCCAAAGCCAGCCTGATCCTTTTCTTTTTCGTATTGTCTATCTTCTTGTCCATAGTATTTTCCGCTGTAAAAAAGTCATCGAATCATCCCGCCCAAACTATTCCAACACCCCGTACAGATAATAATCCAGCGTCCGGGTGCCTTGCCAATAGTCGAACCTGTTGCGGACCAAATCCAGCCGGGCTTGCGCTAGCCGGTTGCGAGTAGCCTGAAGCTCATAAAGGTCGGCCAGTCCACGTTCGTATTTCTTCGAGGCGGTCTTAAAGGCTAATTCCGCCACCATCACCCTTCTTCTATTCAGTTCAAATTCGGCCACACTACGCTTTATGGTTCTGCAATATTTGGCCAAAGCTTCACGCTCGGATCGGTCAGTGTCTTTAAGCGTATTTTCCGCCCGAATTACTCTCAATCGGTTTTTACGCAACGAGGTGTACCTGCTACCAGCGGAGAACAAAGGAACCCCCATGCTCAAACGTATCGACTGGCCAGCGTTATGGTCCATCTGCGTGAGTATCCCCATCGTATTGCCATTTTCGTTTAGCCTTTTATCGGAAAAGTTGGAACTGTAGCTGGCCGAAAAACTAAGGTTTGGCAAAAGACTCATCCAAGACGCCGTTAGCTCTTTCTTTGCCGTTTCCAAGTCTAGCGTTGAGATCCGGGCATCGGCCAAAGTATTGCCATATGTATCAAAAAGTGCTTCGGGATCAGGAATCGAAGCCTGGGCCGGATCGTCTTCCGGTTTTTTCAGGTTAAGTTTCTCTTCCGGCTCCATATCCAAAATACGGTTCAGCGACCGCCTTTTCTCTTCCAAGCTTTGTTCCGCACGAAAAACGGTCAAGTTAGCCTCTTCCCACTGCGCCAAAGCCTCCGACATTTCCGATTCGGCCATCAAGCCCAACTTCACTTTTTTCTCAACTGTCTTCCTGTTCAGTTCCGACTGCTCCATCCGCCACTGTGAAAGGCTAAGATACTCCTCCTGATAGAGCACATCGAAAAAAAGACGGGTTACCTGCTCGGCCACCGAATAGCGGGTTTGTCTCTCGGAAAGCTTTCCCCTACGATACGTAAGCCTGCTCAACGATATCGACCTGAACTTCCGGAAGCCGTTAAATACAGGCACCGAAGCCGAAGCCCCTACACTTCCGGAACCGTATCGTTTTGTTTCAAATTCATTTGTCGTCGGGTTAATTGTTTTACCGAAACTATAGCCCGCTCCTATACTAGGATTGACACTTGGTAACAAATTCAACTTGGATTGGCGATAGTCCAAACGCCCCATCTCCGTATTCAATTTTGCGTTGATGGCCCGCACGTCTTTTTGCATCGCCAACGCCACGCAATCCTCCAGACTCATCGGTGCTCGGGTACCCTTTTGGGCCGAAAGCGCAAAAGGGAAAAGAAACACCGCGCAAAAAATTCCGTATCTCAGTTTCATAAATAAACGTTTGGTAACACCCGGTTAGAGCCAATGCGCGTGCCAAAAATCACAGACTACTAGATATCAACATGTTACCTTACAACAACGGGAAAGGCGAAAATCCGTAGTGTAAAAAAAATTGCTAATCCGTGTAAAAATATTTTACAGGTCATTGCGCCACGCAATTCGTAACACTATAATTGCAACACATACACTATGTAAGAACTTTAAAGAAAGTTTTAATTTTAATAATCCAAAATAAGCTCATAAATATAACTTTATCGGTTATTACTTTGTAAATAACCGAAAATCGCACAACTACTGCCCTGTGTTATGTTTTGGCCCAAATGAGCCAAGTTTTTTCAAATCAAGAACTTAGCTCGCCGTTCGGCCTCACTTTTTTATAACCTTATTTTTTGTCGCATGAAAGACAACAACATACTAATCGTAGATGACAATAAAGGGGCTTTGGGAGCTCTCGAGCTCTTGCTCCAAGAACGTTTCGGCAAAGTAACCTGCCTCAGTACTCCGCACCGTATTCCGCGCGCTCTTCAGTCTTTGGAGCCCGATCTGGTCTTGCTGGATATGAACTTTTCGGCGGGACAAGTCTCCGGAAACGAAGGGCTATATTGGCTACGGCAAATCCGCCAGTTTGACCCACAAGTACCCGTAGTGATGATCACCGCATACGGCGATGTAGAATTGGCGGTAAAAGCCCTCAAGGAAGGCGCCGCCGACTTTGTGCTGAAGCCTTGGAACAATGAAAAGCTTCTGGCAACGGTGGAATCCTCGCTCAAGCTGGGGCATTCGCGCAAAGAAATCGAATCGCTCAGGAAAAAGGAGAAAACCCTAAAAAGAGAGATTTCCGGCAACGGACCTTCGCTAATCGGGCGTTCGAAAGCCATGGCCAAAGTGTTGGAACTGGTTGATAAAGTGGCCAATACAGACGCAAACGTACTGATCACGGGAGAAAACGGAACGGGCAAAGAAGTGATTGCCAAAGAGATACACCGAAAATCAGCCCGATCCGACGAGGCCATGATTACCGTAGATATGGGCTCCATTCCGGAGACGCTTTTCGAAGGCGAACTGTTCGGCCACAGCAAAGGCGCCTTCACCGACGCCAAATCCGACCGGATGGGCAAGTTCGAAGCTGCGGACAAAGGCTCCCTTTTCCTTGACGAAATCGGCAACTTGCCGGAACGAAACCAAGCCAAGCTTCTCACCGCATTGCAACGCCGCGAAGTCGTACGAGTGGGCGAAGTCCGTCCGCGCAGTGTGGATATTCGTCTAATCTGCGCCACAAACACCGATTTGGAGAAAGCCGTAGTGGACAAAAGCTTTCGCGAGGATTTGCTTTACCGGATCAATACCATCCATATCCATTTGCCCACACTGCGGGACCGGCAAGAGGATATTCCAGACCTGACAAACTTTTTTGTCAAACAGTTCGGGGAAAAATACGGCAAGAAAAACATAAGCGTAAGCCCTGAGGGAATGAATGCGTTGAAAGAGTATTCTTGGCCCGGAAATGTCCGGGAACTTCAGCACACTATCGAAAAAGCCCTTATTTTGGCGGAAAGCAACGTTTTGGAATCGAAAGACTTTCTGCTGAAGGAAATCTCCCCTTCTATCCTTGACGATTTTCCGGAAACGATTGAGGATATGGAGAGAAAGATGATCTCGATATCATTGGACAAACACAACGGAAACCTGAGCGCAGCGGCGAAACAGTTAGGCATTACTCGACAAACGCTTTACAATAAGCTGAAGAAATTCGGGTGGTAAGAGAATTTTAAATCAAAAAAAACGAACATGTTTAGCCGACAATTATACATTCAGATTATCGTAAGAGTGGCATTGCTTTCGGGCACAATTTTCGGAATGGCCTGGCATATTGTTCGTTCTCCGGACGTCAGTTTGGCGATTATCTACGGATTGATCGCCTTACTTACCGGAGTTATGCTGGTCAGGTTTATGAATACGACGAACCGCAAACTGGCATATTTTTTCCAAGCCGTCCAGAATGAGGATTCCACACTCAGGTTTTCGGAAAAACTTGGGGGAAAATCGGTCAAAGACCTTAACCGGGAATTAAACAGGGTCAACCGCATGATCAGCGACGCCCGCAAGGAAACCCGCGAACAGGAACGCTACTTCAGTACTGTGGTGGAACACGCCAGCACGGGAATCGTGACTTTTGACGGGCAAGGTTTCGTACACTTGGCCAATTCAGCCGCCCGACAGTTAACCGGCACAGATCCGCTTACACATATCCGCCAGCTGTCCCGCCGCGACCCTAAACTTTTCGAATGTTTTACCACGCTCTCTCCCGGCGAGAACGCCTTAATCCGCCTCCGTGACGGGGACAATACACGGCAATTGGCGCTCAGGTCGTCCGAGTTTAGGTCGCCCGGTAAAAATTTGCGCCTAATTGCCATACAAGATATCAAAGGCGAACTGGACGAACGCGAACTGGACGCATGGATCAAACTAATCCGCGTATTGACCCACGAAATAATGAACTCAATCGCCCCGATTGTCTCGCTTAGCGAAACTTTGGCGGAATTGAACAAGGAAAAGGCCTGCCCGGAAACAGCCCATACCACGGCCCAAGGTCTTGAAGTGATACGGGAAAGGGGCAACAACCTGATCGAATTTGTGGACAGTTACCGCAAAATCACCCGTTTGCCAAAACCGAAATCAGTGGAATTTGGCGCTCAAGAGCTTTTGGAAAAAATCCGGATATTGGTAAGCGGCGAACCGAATACGGAAAACGTTTCTTTCCAGCTGGTTTCCCGGCCGGAAAACCTTCGCCTCTTTGCCGACGAGACCCAAGTGGCCCAAGCGCTGATCAATATCGTCCGCAACGCTTTGCAGGCCTTGGAGCAAGTAAAAGACGCCAAAATCGAGATTTCGGCCTTTTCCGACAGCGAAAGAAGGCCTTGTATCAAGGTCCGAAATAACGGCCCGGAAATACCTGCGGATATACTGGAAGAAATCTTCGTTCCGTTTTTCTCAACAAAAGAAAACGGATCCGGCGTAGGTCTAAGCCTCTCCCGCCAGATTATGCGCCTTCACGGCGGTCAGCTTTTCGCCAACTCCAATTCAGAAAACGGAACAGCTTTTACGTTGCGTTTTCCGGCCAAAAGAAACCATACCGACACCGAATCTTTTTCAAGCAAAGAAATCCCCGCCGAGGCGGGGACCAGCAAATAACCCGGACCGTACCGCCCGCTTAATTCAGTTTGAACACGATTGGAATAATCATCCTTACTCTTACCGGCCTGCCCCGCTGTTTGCCCGGTTGCCAACGTGGCGATGACTTCAATACGCGAATAGCCTCATCATCGCATCCGCCACCGATTCCTTTCGCTACTTTTATATCCGTCAGGCTGCCGTCACGCTCTACTATAAACTGGATATACACCTTGCCCTCAACATGCTGACGGCGAGCCTGAGACGGATACTTAAGTTTATTACTCACATATTTGTAGAACTTATTAATTCCCCCCGGGAATTCGGGATAGCTCTCTACGACTATATGCACAAGATTCTCTGAAGGTTCCACTGGTTCTTCAATCCAATCTGGCTCTTCGATCGATTCTTCAGGATCTTCAATTGTCGGATCAATTTCAATAGGTACCTCTATAATCTCTTGCTCATCCGGAACCACCTCTATCTTCGGGAACTTGATCGGCGCCGGAGGTTTTTTCTCTTGGAAAGTATTGTCGATGATCTCTATTTGCTCGGGAATGCTTGGCTGAAAAACTGGATCCACAATCTCTCGATCGCCATAATCCTTCCAGTTAAACGCTGTTATACACATAGTTATACTCAGACACAATCCCAAGCCGAGAAACACAGGGCGTTTCTCGTGAATATCATATTTAGGGTTCTTTTTCGCTTCCATATACTATTTTCTTAGTTCGATAAGCCTTAAAAAAATCCTTTCAGGAAATTCTTATTTGTCATGTGCCATACTCTTATAATTAAGGACAATAGAAAGCACAATCCTACACTTGACTTTTTGTCTTCCTATTTCCCCCGGAATCCAATCTCCGCCAGCCAAAGCCGCTCTCACTATTTCGTCCGCAAGCTTCTTGTCTTCCGTACTGACTACCTTTAGCTGGTCTGGCTTACCGTCCGCTCTTATATCCATAAACAAAAGCACCTTGTCAGGAATCTTTCGCCCTTCCGGTATGTTGACTGTCGTAGCCATGTGACGGTAAAACGCTTTCAATCCACCCGGGTATTTCGCCAAGGTCTCTTCGGAGTACTCACTTGCTTCTTCATCTTTCTCAATGCTGACCTGATAGACTCTTCTGTCATGCCTTTGGATCAATTCCAAGGAACAGGCCACCAGTGCCGTTACCAGTCCGGCTATCCATAGCCCTTTCCGTTTTTCCAAACCGGCTAGCTTAGTTTGAAAACGATCGGAATAACTCTTCTAACCCTAACTGGACGGCCACGCTGTTTACCCGGATTCCAACGCGGAGAGGATTTCAAAACCCGAATAGCTTCTTCGTCACAGCCTCCGCCAATAGGTTTCATTACTTTAATATTGGTCAGACTCCCGTCACGCTCCACCACAAACTGGATATAAACTTTTCCCTCCGTACCCATACGCCTGGCTTGCGACGGATATTTCAGATTCTTCTTCACGAATTTGTAGAACTTGCCTATTCCGCCCGGAAAATCCGCCTGATGCTCAACTATATCAAATGGAGCTTCTTCGGCTTCCTCATCGCCCTCATCCACAAATTCAACTTCCTCAACCACGTCATCTTCCTCAAAATCAACTTCGAAGTCAACTTCTATTTCCGGAAGCTCCTCTTCTTCGGACACTATCTCTATTTTGGGTTGCTGGATAGGCTGTGGTGGCTTCTGTTTCTTTTCTATAACCGTATTCTCAATTATTTCGTCATCCTCCATACTTGCCTCTAGCGTTACGGTCGGCAAATCCTTCTCACCGTAATCTTTCCAGTTAAATGCCGTGATGCAGAACATAAGGCTTAGGCATAAACCAAGACTCAAAAAAAATGGGCGTTGGCCGTTTACGTCATATTGCGGGTTCTTCTTAGTTTCCATAACAACTATTTTATTAGTTTATAAATCTTTAAAAAAATCCCCTCAGGGGACGAACCCGGAAACGTTGCCGTCTCCGGCCAATCATCAACTCAATTTAAAAACGACCGGAACAACCATTCTTGTCCTAACTTTCTTTCCGTTTATAGTTCCGGGAATCCAACCTCCCCCCACTTCCTTAACAGCGACAATTGTCGCTTTTGTGAATTCTTCGCCTATCGATTTCACTACTTGCAAATCAGAAATACTACCGTCCTTTTCCACCACAAACGAAATGTAAACCCTTCCTTCGATGCCGTTTCGCCTACCATCGTCAGGATATTCAAGTTTTTCGCTTAACACTTTGTAAAAGCCTTTCAGCCCGCCGTCCTCAAATACTGGCTGATGTTGCACCATTGAAAAAACGCTGTCAGGTTGTGCGATAAACTTCTCCTCCGGCGTCTCCTTCTGATTAATCTCAACATCCACCGCAGGATCGGCTTTCGCATCCACAGACATCTGCTCATTCTCTTCTGTACAAGCGAAAAAAGGCACAAACAATAGTATCGGTAACAAAAATCTCAGGCTTTTCATACTCTCCTTTTTTAAGTTTTCATGTTATTAATTCCGCCTCTTTCTCCGCTCTCACAACCTTTACAATTAGTTTCTTCACTATAAATATAGTTTTAATAACGGATAAAGCAAATGGTGTGTTTCAAAAATCATAAATAAAAACTAAACCCGTAGTGGAAAGAATGCTTAGAATGTATTTATTTAACATTAAAGTTTTTTATTAAACTTTAAGTTAATTAAAAGACTAATTCATTCATTTTTTTCATCGAAGGAAAAAAGCGCCATACTTTCGTGTATCGATTACGAAAACAACACAGAACACAAATAATAGAGAGGACATGGCAACACCGAAAAAAGTAGTTTTGGCTTTCAGTGGCGGATTAGACACTTCTTTCTGCGTCAAGCATCTTCAGGAAAAAGGTTACGAAGTGCTTTCCGCTATCGTAAATACGGGCGGATTTGACGAGGCCGAGCTTAAAACCATTGAGGAAAAAGCCTACAAACTGGGCGTCAACCACCACGTTGCGCTTGATGAAACCCAGAACTTCTACGACAACTGCGTCAAATACCTGATTTTCGGTAATGTCCTCAAAAACAACACTTATCCTCTTTCGGTAAGCGCCGAGAGGGTTTTCCAGGCCAAAGCCATCGTAGACTACGCCAACTCGGTACAGGCCGACGCCATTGCGCACGGAAGTACTGGCGCCGGCAACGACCAGGTGCGTTTCGATTTGGTATTCCAGATTATGGCGCCAAACACGGAAATCATCACGCCTATCCGAGATATGCAGCTCTCGCGCCAAGCCGAGATCGACTACCTTAAGGAAAAAGGCGTGGAGCAGGATTGGTCAAAAGCCCAATACTCTATTAATAAAGGCCTCTGGGGAACCAGCGTGGGCGGTGCCGAGACTTTGACCTCTCACCTTACGCTTCCGGAAGACGCCTATCCTTCGCCATTGAAAAAGGAAACGCCTGAATCTATCACCATCGAATTTGAAAACGGTGAGCCTGTAGGCCTTAACGGAGAGAAATTCGCCTCTTCGGTGGACGTTATCCAACAGCTTGAAAAAATCGCCTCGGAATTCGCCGTAGGCCGCGACGTTCACGTGGGCGACACTATTATCGGTATCAAAGGCCGTGTAGGTTTCGAAGCTGCCGCGCCGCTGATTCTTGTGAAAGCCCATCATTTGCTTGAGAAGCACACGCTCTCGAAATGGCAACAACACCATAAACAAACCCTTTCCGACTGGTACGGAATGGCCCTTCACGAAGGCCAGTTCTTCGAGCCGCTTATGCGCGATATCGAAAACTTCCTGACCAGCACGCAAGCCACCGTAACGGGTACCGTGGAAGTGAAACTCCTGCCTTACCGCTTCGAAGTTGTGGGTATCAAATCTGAATTTGACCTCATGAACTCGGAATTCGGCGACTACGGCGAGATGAACAACGCCTGGAGCGGAGAAGACGTGAAAGGCTTTACGAAGATTTTGGCCAATCCGATGAAAATCTGGATGGCTACACAGAAAAAGGCGAATCCCACCGTCACGGAAGCCTGATTCCTACCGCGCCCTGTCTCCTACCGAATGCTCTTGGAAAATGGAGCGGGGCGCTTTTCTCAACTCTTTCTGTCATGGAAACCACTAGCCCAGATATCGTAGCCCTTCGGGACAAGGCTGTCGGCCTTTTGGAAAAATTGCTTGCCACGCCTTCCCTTTCAAGATCGGAAGACAAAACGGCGCCGATACTAAAGGAATTCCTGGAATCCGAAGGCTTCGAATACAAAACCAAAGGCAATAACGTGTGGGCCGAGAGCGAAAACCACCTTCCCGGCGCCCCGGTAATCCTTCTCAATTCGCATCACGATACGGTAAAACCGGCTACTGACTGGACCAAGGAGCCATTCGCCGCCACTTACGAAGGCGAAAAGCTTTACGGACTCGGCTCCAACGACGCAGGCGCTTCGTTGGTCAGCTTGGCTACAGTATTCGCCACTTTGGCAAAAAGCGAAACCACTTTACCCTATAAACTTATATTCGCCAGTACGGCCGAGGAAGAAATCTCCGGACCGAACGGCGTAGCCTCGGTCCTGCCGGAACTCCCGACTCCCGATTTGGGAATAGTCGGAGAGCCTACCAAATGCCAGATGGCGGTAGCCGAAAAAGGCCTGATAGTCATTGACGCGACAGCCGAAGGCGTAGCCGGACACGCGGCGCGCGAAGAGGGCATAAACGCCATTTACAAGGCCATGACGGACATCGAATGGCTGGCGACATACACTTTCCCGAAAATGTCCGAAACCCTCGGACCGGTTAAGGTAAGCGTTACTCAGATAGAAGCCGGATCACAGCATAACGTCGTGCCTGACCGTTGCTCCTTCGTGATTGACGTACGCACCACGGACCGCTACACCAACGAGGAAATCGTAGAGATTATAGACCAAAACACAAGATCCGTCATTAAGCCGAGATCTTGCAGGCTCAACTCGTCAGGCCTACCGGCAGACCACCCCGCCGTCCTAAAAGCGGAGGCAATGGGATTGGAAAGATTCGGGTCGCCGACGCTTTCTGACCAAGCGCTAATGTCGTTCCCGACAGTAAAAATCGGGCCCGGCGACTCGGCCCGGTCACACACCGCCGACGAGTATATTTTAGTCAGCGAAATAGAGCAAGGAATCAGGACATACCTTGAACTGCTCGACGGATTAAAATTGTGAGGAATTAAGTATTAGGAAAGTTTTTGGTCTTAGGTATTATGTATTAGGTACATATCCGTAGAATTTATCTTACTCCTAAGACTCTGCAAAGGAATTTTTATTTATAAAAAATCAACTACCTAATACTTAACACCAAATACCTAAGACCAAGTAAAAAAACACCCGACCCCAATGAAACTCTGGAGCAAAGGATTTGATATAGATAAGCGGATTGAGACTTTCACCGTAGGCAACGACCGCAAACTTGACCACAAAATAGCCTGGTTTGACGTAGCCGGATCTCTGGCGCATATTACAATGCTGGAAAGCGTAGGCCTTCTTCCCGCCGAAGACCTCAAAGCGTTGAAAAGCGAAATGGGCAAGATCCTTTCGGAAATCGAAAGCGGCGAGTTCAAAATCGGCGAAAGCTTCGAAGACGTGCATTCTTACGTGGAATACGTTCTGACCGAACGCGTTGGAGAAGCCGGTAAGAAAATCCACTCGGGCCGTTCGCGTAACGACCAGGTTTTGGTTGATATTCACCTCTATCTGCGCCACGAGATTCAGGAAATCATGGAATCGGCCTCGGCGCTGATCGACAAGCTCTCTTCGCTTAGCGAGAAGTTCAAAAACCATCTCCTGCCGGGTTATACGCACCTTCAGGTCGCTATGCCTTCATCGTTTGGCCTTTGGTTTGGCGCCTACGCCGAAAGCCTTGTCGACGATCTGTATCTGTTCGAAGCCGCTTACAAAGTAGCCGACCAGAATCCTTTGGGATCCGCCGCAGGTTACGGCTCCTCATTCCCGCTCAACCGTACCATGACCACCGAATTGCTCGGTTTTTCGGATATGAAATATAACGTTGTGGCCGCTCAGATGAGCCGTGGAAAGTCCGAAAGAGCGCTATCGATGGCGATGGCCACAATGGGCCAAACGCTCTCGAAAATGGCCATGGATGTGTGCTTGTATATGAGCCAAAACTTCGGTTTTATCAGCTTCCCCGACGAGTTGACTACCGGGTCCAGCATTATGCCTCACAAAAAGAATCCGGATGTTTTCGAACTGATTCGTGGCAAGTGCAACCAGCTTCAGGCGCTTCCTGTCGAGTTGGGTTATATTATCTCCAACCTTCCATCAGGCTACCACCGTGATTTGCAGTTGCTCAAAGAGACGCTTTTCCCCGGTATCGACCGCCTAAAAGATTGCCTCGATATCCTGACGTTTATGATCGACAAAGCGGTTATTACCGAAAACATTCTCGAAGACGAGAAATACAAATACGTATTCAGCGTGGAAGAGCTTAACAAGGTGGTTCTTGGAGGAATGCCTTTCCGCGAAGCGTATAAAAAAATCGGAAAAGACATTGCCGAAGGAAATTTCAAACCCGCTACCGAGGTTCGCCACACACACGAGGGTAGCGTAGGTAACCTTTGCACTGAGAATATCCTGAAAAAGAAAAGCAAGATCCTCGAAGAAATGGATTTCGCGAAAGCGGATAAAGCTTTAAAGACTTTAACTCAAATCTAAGAATTGAGCCTTAACCAAGTTCAATTAATCCTCCTCTCTATTATTATAAAGGCACCTGATAAGGGTGTCTTTTGTTTTTCGGTATTCTTCGGCCTGTATTCACTTTTGTGACCAATGTATATTTAGAGTCTTTAGGTACGATCACTACAAAGATGTGTTTTAGGGTTCATTCACAATCTTGTCTATAAAATTAGACACTCCTTTCATACAAGGAAAAACAATAATGAAAAAAAGGATAAAAGTGTATGTATTGATGTAGTTAAATGCATCTAATATTATATTTAAAAACATGCAAAATATAATATATGAAAACATAATCAGTAAACTCATAATAAATTTAAACCACCCCATAATTCTTTGTTGTAATGTGAATTAATAGCTAGCCTCTCGTTTTCTTTGCATTTGGGAGAGTATTCAGTAAACTGTGCCACCGCTATTTAGCATTTTGATTTTATTGAATCTTATCTTTTCCTTTGAACAAGAACAAACATGCGGTATCTCACAACCCAGTTTTTCATTCTGAAAAATCTTCTCCTTCACACTAGGTCGTGAAGGAATATGCGGTAGGTGTATGTTCCCAGATATGTATCCGAAAACAACAAATAGCAAAAAAAGCTGCGCAAGGAAATAGATTTATCTTATACTTATCAACTCTTGTATTGTTTTTTGCTTCAGGTAATTGTTAAACGAAAGTGCAACCCATGTACTTTTAACCAACTGTCCATTCCTGTAATTTTCAAGTAATGGAGGTTGACATGCCCTACTTTTTAGTATTATGGAGTCTCCAAACTTGTAATCGCTTGAAACTTGACATTGAACAATCGCAGATTTTCCCTTTAGAATAGCAGAAACATATTCTATAGAGTCTCTTTCATCATAATCTTGGTAGTTTGATTCTTTCACATCAATAATAAGCCATGCTTTATTACCAATTGGAATACCATTCTTGCCTATGACAATACCAGTAAGACTCAGCTTAAAATTGCATATATACTTATCATAGTAACTTTTTTCATACTGATGACTATAAAAACCATATGTAGCCATTATAGCCATAAAAAGAAATACGTATCCTACCTTAAAACACCTTTTCAATTGTGTGAATTCTATACTTTTCTATATTCTTAAACAATCAAATTCTCTCCGAAACGTAAAAAATCAAATCTCTTTGTAAACATTCAACTTCTTAACCGCAACGTTTTTACCATCCACTTTTACCATTAAGAGATACATTCCGGACGGCAATTCGCTAATGTCTATTACTTCCCCGTCCCGTACGGTAACACTCATTTCCTCTTTACCGGCGATATTATAGAAGACTACATCTACCTCGCCGTATTCCTTAAGGGAAAATACAAGTTCGTCCTTAGCCGGATTCGGCTCAAAACTAAGGAAAGAGGCCAAATCGTCAGGATTTGCGTGCACCGTATGCAATACGCCCGGAACGTAATTGATCACGTAATAAGCCGAAGTAAGTCCAGAAGCGAATACTTCTCCTCTTTTGACTTTGAATTCCAGTTTTCCTTCCAAAACTTCGGGGCCGTCACCATTTACAAAGCCTTCGTAATCGACTTTAAAATCCGGTAGCGGATCGTCTTTCATCCGTACGGTATCCCTCACCGTAACGGTAAGAGGAACTACGTTCACTTTCAGGCGCCCGTCCGCATACGATATGTCATAATCTTCTGACTGAAGCCCGGACGGCCTGATAAATTCTCTGGCCAGAACCCTAAAATGCAGATGTCCGTCCAGATCTTCTGGACCGTCGTCATTGACAAAGCCATCGTAACGAACACGGAAGGAAGGGTTTGTGTGCCCGTAATTCTTTACCGCATCCTTTGCGCTCACTTTCAATGGTGCTTTGTCTACATTTAGCGTTATAAGTTTTGAACAGCCTTGACGTCTCTTATCGCCTTTTTGCAACAGTTGCAGAACAATGTCACCTGCTCCGTACGCCTTCATCTTTCCGCCGGATATTTCCCCTTTGCCCCTCAACACTCTGAAACGAACGGGAAGTTTTGCGTCAGAGGTGGCTTTAAGAGAAAGTTCTTCGCCATACTGGAACTCACGTTTGGAACGGAAACGAAGTTGTTGCTTACGCCTGCGGGAAGGCCTGAACGTTCCTACCACAACGGGGTGAACCGTTACATCTTCGAGCGAATCCAAACTAACCCTTGACGATGTGGCGTACATAAAGTCTTTGGTCAAATCGCCTTTGGCCAAGAGGTGATATGTTCCCGAAAGGTTTTGGGTCAGAACCTTATCTTCTTTTCGTTTCTCCAATGATTCGTAAAGCGATTTTCCCGGAATCATCGTTTCTTGGAAATTGCCCATCACCACTCTCGGGTTATACGGATAATACCTTTCCAAGGTATCAAGCATCATCCTAAAGTCCGTCAGACGGTTCTTATCATCATTCTCTCCGGTAACGGCCTGCACGTTCACAAAGCTTGCCGAGTATTGGGACTCGCCAATATTCACGTCAGCGGATAGGATAAAAGGTAATTGTCCGTACTCCCACAGCTTCTTCCCTTTTTGGCCCGGATAAGATTCCAGCTCTCGATTTTCATCAAAAACTTCGGAAAACAGCGCCTTGAACTTCGGGTTTTTGATTGTTCCGTTTCTATAGATAAAGCCCGAACGCCTGTTTTTAAACGTTGTCGATTCGATCCAATAAAGCGAATACTTGTCGGATAGCTTTCCCCCGTATTTTTTCTTGCCACCGACCTTGTTCATTTTTTCGACCAAATAATCGAAAGCCTCTTGTCCAGGAACGTGTTGCAACGCTATTACATCAGCCTCAAGTTTATCCAGATATGAGGCGATACGGTCAAGAGCGCGACGTTTTTTCGGTTCCGCCATTTCGGTTAGCACATCTCCGAATTGCCATGTTACCGTTTCAAGGTGCGTATCATTCCATTTTAACGGGTTCGGTTCGCTTTCCAAAGCCACGTAAACAGAACCAGCCCTGTCCGTTGTATGCCTAATCGATCCCATTACCGGATCGTAATAATCTTTCTCAGGAGCAAATCTCACTCTGATTTTTCCAGAGGTTGCCTCTGAGACATGAACCAGCAATGCCTTGTTCCAAGAACGGCCGTCTTCAGACACTTCAAAGGGACCGTTTGCTTCTAGTTCCACAAAACCGGTATCATTGGTCTTGAAGCGGTAAGATATCGGACGGCCTTTCGCTCCACGCTCTACAAAAGCCAATTTGGTGATTTGCCGCGGCACAGTATTTTTCTTTCCTCCAAAGTTCGGCTTGTTGGTTCCCTTAAGTAATACTTCCTCTATAATGAAATCCTCAGGTGAATTGCCGGACCCGACAAAAGCCAGACGAGCTTTTCCCCTATACGCTGACAAATCCAAACTGACTTTGAGCATCCCGCTATCGGCCGGGACCACTTGGTCGGTCTTTAGTTTAGTCCAGACTTTACCAGACAACGAGGTTATCCCGTCATTCGAAAACCAGACTTCCTGATTGTTCGGATCGAAAGTATCGCCAGTCAAAAAAGTAAGCATTTCGTATTCGTAAGCGTCCAGATCGACTTCCGGCGAAATCAGCCAATCCCTTTCGGATTTATTAGCGCCTTTCATCACCATCCCAAATCCGTTCTTTCGCTCGCTTATACCCCAATGCCCTTGCCCCGATTCATTATACGATTCCCAACCTTTAGGGAAAATACCTTCGGAAAAATCCTCTTTCAGCATGACTTCACGAGCGTCTAGCGCCACGGCAGACAACGGCACAGATTCGGATTCGCTCTCGGTGCGGTGCTCAATCCGAGCTTCTATTCGGCCTGCGACAGGAATCTTGGGAGTAAACCGTACATAAATCCGAGTGCCGGCAACACGTCCGTCAACCGGACGAAGGGAAACTTTTGAAAAGAATCTGCCTTTGGCGGAAAGTCCCAACTGAAAATGTTCTGGCGCTACTACCTCAAGAGGCTTATTAAGCCCCCTCGCACTCACGACATAAAATTGGGCGTCGGAAACTTCACCCGCTCGAACCGCACCAAACGGCTGAATTCGGTTTTTGATGCTGATATGACGAAGGCTAACGCTATCGTCGTCAATTACCGTTATTTCTCTGGAAGCCTGGACTCCTCTTCTTAAATTATCTGAATGGGCAAAAATCCGAAACGTACATCGCTTGTTGCCTTCCTTTTTGTCGTCGTCTTTAATTTTCAGCACAAATCGACGATCACTTTCCCCGCGTTGCATATATACAAGCTTGGGGAATTGATGCGCACCGAAGTCATCTTCCGTTAGTCCGTCATAAGTCAGGGAAACCCAAGACGTCTCCGAAACGGGAACAGAAGTCTTTACGGCAAGAAAAAAAGAAGGCTCTTGTTTTTCCTTAAGTTGCGTCGGCGATACTTCAAGCCAAACCTCCGGTAACTCTCGCTTGCGCTCTTTAATGTGTACAGCGTCTATTCCAACTGGGTTCTGGTCCTTGTCAAACATGATTTTGACAAAGCGACTTTCTTTTCTCAAAGGCAGTTCGCCTGAGCCTCTCCACTTCTTATCACCAGACACTACCCGGCGTACCGTCCGCCAGTTTTTTCCGTCTTTCGACTCGTAGACCAACAACTGGTTTCGACGCCATTTGCCGTAACTTCTATATTTAAAACTTATTGACGCCGCCGAACCTTCAAAACTGTAGGATAAGAAATCGTCCTGATTTTTGAACAGCATAAACCGGCGCCCCACTTGGTCCGCACTTCCACGGCGAGTCTGCAACGGACTTGATGTCCATCCGTCCAACATTCCATCCTCAAAAGCGGAAAAGTATGCGGGTAGGTGCGTCTGCGCAAACGACATATTGGAAATCGCAAAAAACGCGACAAACAGAAGCGATATGTGTAATAAAGCCCTCCTCACTAGAGCTCAGAATATAATGTCACAACCATAAAATCAAACTCATAATATCGATAGAAAACCAAAGCGTCCTAAAAGACAATATACGCCTTTAAAGACTAGCTCCCAAGCCATTTTTCGCCTCGTTCCCGATGTTTATCAGGTAAGCTTTAAAGGAAATAATGAAGCATTTCTAAACGATTGCGAGGGCATTTTGACAACTCTTCAAATTTAATCATTAAAATTTTAAAGAATTAATATATTTACTATTCTACCTATCTAATTTGAAAAAATAAGATGCCTGGTATTCAAATTTTGATCCTTGTGATAAATTCGATCAAAAAGTATATCCCAAATTCAGAAAAACTCTGAACTTATTCTGGGTAGTTCCCATAAAAGTAATTTTGAGAGGCCCGCCAATAGTATGGGCTCCGACAGTTAGTCCATATCCCAACAATACTCCCGCAGTCTCTTTACCAAGATCGTCTTGATTAAATAAGTCTTCGATTTCCAACCCATAAGTTAGTCCAGACAGCTCGGGTATAAGGTAAACGTTCCGGAACAGTTCGTATTGAAGGCCCAAATTTGCCATCGCGAATTGTTGAGTCTGGATCGCTTTGGGAAGAACTCCAATAAACGGAATCTGATTTATTCGATAATCATTGAACCCGCCTAGCAAGAATGTGCTATTCAGCCCGTGGTCATTATCAAAAAAACTTAGTCCGCCTCCGAAACCGAAAATGAAAGTCGTCTTCTGGTAAGTTAGGGGAATATATGCCTTATAGAATGCGTCGAGTCTGATTTGGTCGCCAGCGACAAGATCGTTAGACACCTTCTGCCTCACCTCTTCATTATCGGTATTCACCTTTAGATCTTGATTGAGAATTCTGTAAAAGGATCCCGTCACCTTTCCATATTTTCCGACTCTGGGGAAATTCTGCCTATCGAGACTGTTTTGCTCCATAAACACTTCCACTTTCAAATCATCAATCTTATCTCGTAGCTTGAACTCCATATCCGGGGCCAAAAGATTAGCGATATTACCTCGTGTGGAAAAATACTCATAAGTGATGGTACTCCCGAACCCGAAATTCAACTCACTCATATACGCGGCTCTGAAACCTACGCCTATATAATCGTTGTTGAAATCAGGAGCAGTCGGCACGTCCGACAAGGGTAATTCCGTACGTTCATAGTCGCCAAAAACTCCCAAGACTACGTTTTGCTTCCTGCCCGCATAAACTTCATAATTCGTCCTTACAATAGGGTATTCGGAGATATTCGCTTTCAAACGAAACTTTGTCCGGCGACCAAGAACATTGTTCGCCGTCCACCGAACTATTAATCCTATATCTTCATCATTGTCATAATGTAGAGCAATTCCAAAATTTGAAGACGATCTTTCATGTAATTCTATTCTGATCAGAACATTGTTTGGTGGGCTATGAGGTTCCAGCTCGTAGGTTATCAACTCATAAAATCGAGTTCCATATAGGAGCCTAATCCGTTCCTGTAAGTCCTTCAAACTGACTTTCCGGCCTTTCTTAAGATTGAGTTTGGAGAGCACAAAGCTTTCGTTCACTTGTTTCGTCCCTGTCACTTTTATTGCCGCAACCCTTATCGTATCCACTGGATCCAACACATTGACCTTCGTAGACGGGTATTTCCTTAGGCTATCCGCCAGTTCCTGTAGCTTGGGCAGATATTGCTTCACGGATTCTCTTCCGTATTCAATAATCGAATCGGCCTGAAAAAAGTCCGCTGAGTTTAACCCTTTCAAATCATGTTTGATGTACAGGTTAGAGGCTTTTACTTCTTCCGGAAAATTGTCACGGTTTTTAAAAGTGGAACACTGATAAAGGATCGCTGCAAAAGTTCGAAGGTCTTCTTTCGTTTTGTACATTCCAGCCACATCCGAAGAAATAATAATATCGGCGCCCATGGGCTTAAGGTTCAAAGCGGGAAGATTCCTAACCATTCCGCCGTCAGCTAACAACCTATCGCCGACTGTAACGGGAGTAAAAACTGTAGGGACGGCCATACTCGCCCTGACATTCTTGGCCAAATTTCCCGACTTAAGTACCGCTTCTTTTCCTGTCAAGATATCGGTTGCCACACACGCAAAACCTCTTGGAAAGTCTTTATAGTACCGAAATCGATAGGCGGGGGCATAGACCTCGGACAATTTTAATGATAGATTCTGACCCGCTATTAAGCCTCTCGGGATTTTGACTTTCCCGTTTTCAAGAGGCAATTCAAAAATATATTTGTCATAGTCCCCTTTTTCATCCATTCCCACATTTCGTAATGAGATTTGGTTCGTCAATATTTCCTCCCAGTCTATTCCTCTTGCCACACGCTCGATGGAATCCCCCGAATAACCGATTGAATATAGTCCGCCCATAATAGCGCCCATACTCGTCCCTGATATATAATCTACTGGTATTCCCAAACTATCGAGAGCCTCTAATAACGCAATATGGGCTAGTCCTTTGGCTCCCCCACCACTTAAACAGAGCCCAATTTTCGGATGGTCTTCTTCTGTATTAACTCCGGTTTGGCCATTGCAAAAAATCGATACAGAAAAAAGAACAAGTGAAACTAAAGTGACTCGTAAAGTAAGGTATAGATACATGCTGAGGCCATTGTTGAACATTGATTCATCTAGCCCTTTCAGTACAAATACCCTGCATTATAGATCATAGTGACCGCCTAACTTTCTCAAAAAAACTTAACTCTTAATTACTATGATCGGTACTCCAGAATGAAAACAAGAAGCCTATCCACACAATGAGTGGATAGGCTTCCTAAATATAATTAGCTTCATCTTTAGTTTGGCACAACGTAATTTATGCCTCCAAACATCCCTAATTTGAATTCCACATGATCCGAGGAGTCAATCTGGTTCGCTAATTTTAAACTGAACGATCCCGCTACAACCTTTCTTTCACTATCAACTTTTGTAATGATAAGTGTTCCGCTTGCTTCCGATGAACTTGTTGAATTATAAGACAGGCTTCCCGATACATAACTAGCGAAGTTATCCTCACCTACTCCAAACGAATACTCCCCCCCTTCTTGCAAAGCCGTAATCGAGATTTTCAGAACGTCATCCGCACTTCCAGTAGCTGTTATTCTCAGGACTCCGCCCTCATATATTGCGGATGGCCTTCTTGCTGACCATGAATCTCCATTCAACTTAGCGTCTACACCGAGACTTGTATTGTCTAAGTCTTTCAGAGAAAATATGGCGTCTTCACACGAACTTAGAATACAACTGCCAAACACCATCAAACACACCCACAGCGTATGCATTTTAAAGTTCGAAACACGCTCACCTAGTTTATGTAGAAATAGTCCCATGTCTTTTTTGATCATTTCACAACCTACCTAAAGATATAACTGCCACATAAACCCTTTGCTTTCGTCATTGGTTTGAGCCAATCACACGTTTTACTCACACTTTTGAAATTAATAGCTAAGTAATTCTGAATTTTGAACAGTCAGCACCATTATCGATTGACTTGATCTAAAGCCCTTACTTGTTTGCCAACACCTTGATTTCCACAAAAGCTTCGGCCGAATATGCTTTGTTTCGGTAATCGGAGACCCTTATTACTCCCACTTGCCCTGACTGACTTTTATAAGCCAATATCAAATCGTGTCCGGTATATCGCAGAGACGAAGAACTGGTCACGCCCGCTGATGAAAAACTTGGAGAATGTTGCGTTAGAATGCACTTCAGGTCTTCGGCCGTCTCTATTGACGTAAACTCTGATGCCGATATATTCAGACGGGAGAAGCCCGTATTTCTAGTGTTTCCTGAATTCAGATAATATCTCACACTCCGTGGCTGAGAACTTGTTTCCCTTGGCGAAGCCATCCGAACCCTACCGCTGGTATACAAAACCATATGGAAATCATTGACGCTATATGGGTAAGGCTCCGGCGAACCTCTGTCACCGTGCAACCTACCATTTCTCACTCTGATTAGACTTTGGGCTATTCCGTCCAACTTACTTGACACGGACCATACAGTATCTCCAGCAAATTCACTGGGCATCGGGACCACCTCCAATTCATAGTCAGCAGTAAGGTGTTTTTGAACTCCATTATTGATCCCCTCAATTTCAAATTGGAGAGTTTTTCCAACATGAGTACTATAAGGTGTGAAATGGAAAAACACTCGTCCCTCACTATCCGGTATGGAAACGTCTACCACATGGTCATCCAAATACGTTTTCAACGAATCCAAAGGGAACATATCGGGAGCTATCACCTCGAAAACAACAGACTTGCACGGACTGGATTGATCCGGAATATCACCAGGAAGCAGAAGGCTTTCCGGAACAGACTTAACGTACAAAGGATAATGCGCTGACACCATCCGTGCCGAATCAAAACGCAAGGTTACCTCAAGTCTAAAATCAAGCGTATCCCCTGCCTGTGTTTCATTCGGCGTATAATCGAAACTGGTCATTGCAATCGAATCGGGCATCGTGACCTCGTTCAGAAGCTGATCGTCCAAATAAATCCTGAACTTCCCGATAAATAAACCTTGATCTGTTCCAATCTCGAAATTGACCCGTTCTCCGGGATAAGCGCTCATGGGAGCGTCAGAAGGAATCGACATTTCTATTTTACTCCTGATCTCGTCATCAGTTTCGTTACAACCTCCCGCCACAAAAACAACCGCCAATGCGATAACCAAACCCAATCCCGAAAACAAACGAAAACCCTTCATATCTTTCACGTCTGATTAAACCTTATTCGGTTACCAAACAATAAAAGACACGAAGGGTTTCCGGAAACTCAGAACCGTAGCTCCTCTCTTATTCTGAAAGTTTTTGGAGTAACTCTTTCAACTCACCTATTCTAGTTTCGATTTCTTCAGCTTTTGAGCGTTTCTCTTCAGCGGTTCCTTTTTTAATAACGATATCGATTTCTTTAGAATAACCGCCTAACCAAGTTGTGAAACGATCTTTTTTTGTAGTGGAACTCTTAGGTTTCGCCTCTTTAGGGGGCGTTACTTGAACTACTGGCTCCTCTTCCTTGGAACGTTCTTTTCTAACCGTTTCCAACCAAGAGCTAACGTTCACATCATTTTTGCCCAAAAACTCAATGTCACGTTTCAATAAATCACTCTCGCCGGAAAGCAGTACCCTCGCCTCATCGGCCGGCAACTTACGCACACCCGATGCGAAATGCCCGTCACGTTCTATCGTATTTTTTCCGACATGGAACTCTTCGGCAAGGCGCTGAGCGGTATTTCCAACCGAAACCCCATTTTGGGGTTTTGTCTTTTTACCTCCGTGCTCCTGCTTTTCATCAAGATATCGGAGTCCTCTCAGGTACGAGATCTGATTTTTCGAAAGGTTTCTTCTTCCAAACTGAATATTAAGCATCTCGCGCTTAACGTCAGCCATATCTGCAAGGTCGTTCCTGACTATGACCTTGTAATTAAGGTTTTTTCCAGCGTGGCGCTGGATTATCGAATACCTATTATGCCCATCGACAATGTAATAAGTCTTATCGTCCTTTTTCCAAAGCATCAACGGCTCCTTGACGATACCGTCTTTCAGGATATTTTCCTCAAGCTTTCTCAGCTCCGGCTCGGCCAAAGGCGGAATATACGTCCTGAGTTCCTCGTGTACCCTGATGCTTTGCTTTATCTTCTCCTGCTCGGCCAAGGCCTGCTCGGTGAGCTTCTGAGTAACCATAGGTTTGCGGGCACTACCCACAGTTAACGGAGCGATTTTTTTCTTAGCCATTCGACACTTCGTTTGCAAGTTCCAAATAATCTTCCGCTCCCGATGATTTATGATCATAAGCGAAGATATCCATTCCCGCTTGAGCGGCCTCTTTCAGCGCAACATTCAGACGAATAGCTCTGTCGTATACGCCCAGATAACCCAAATCCTGACGGATTGCGTCAATATTTTGTTTATGCAACGACAAGCGACCGTCGTACATCGTAAACAGAATCCCCTCGATGCGCAGGTTCTGATTCACCTCGTCGCGGACACTGTCAATTGTACTGATCAAGGCGTTGAGCCCTTTTATAGAAAAAGCCTCAGGCTGAATAGTAATCATTACCCTATCAGACGATATAAGAGCGTTGGTCATCAAGGAGCCCAAAGAAGGGCCACAATCGATCAGGATATAATCGTAATTCTCACGGATCGGCTCCACGAACTTCTTCAGAAGGAAATTTGAGGACAAATCATTAAACTCTTTTTCTCCCGACGAAAGGTCAATATCAGACGGCACAAGGTCCGGTCCTTCTTCTGTTTTCAGAATCGGCCAGTCGGTCAAGCCTTTCAGGGCCGTGTATATGTTCTCATCAACATCGTGATAACCGAAATGAGCCGTAAGGTTCGCCTGAGCGTCAAGATCTATTACGAGTACGCTAAACCCCTTTCTTGTAAGTGCCGAGCCAAGATTCGCAACTGTAGTCGTTTTTCCTACGCCGCCTTTTTGGTTTACGACACTGATTACTTTACAGTCGCTAGGCGCCGACACATAACCGTATTTCAGCATTACGGGCCGGATTTTTTCCAAATGCTGATCATTCAATGACCTTTCTCCGTTAAGGACCTTGGTTAGCAAACCTTGCGAAAGGCCACTTTCCAATTCAAGGCTCTTAAGAGAAAGCGCCTTGTTTTTTCTCAAAAAGGCCTTAACCTTTTCATTCGTTATATTCATCGGGATTGGAGTTACGGTAAAAAAGTTTCATTTCGGTATTTCGGGCTTTTCGCCTTACCGTTCTCCAAATGTATCGGTTTGAATTTTAGTTGACAAATTTTTTTGTCTTATTTTTAATATTGACAAACAAATAAGTCTTTTGGTTTTAGTTAATGAAGAATCAAAAAATCAAACAACAGCAAATCAGTCCTTTTTAAATATTGATGTTTTATTTTGTTTTAAATGTTTTAAATGTTTTCAGTCCTCGTAACTCCTTGTTAACCAAGGGAATATGCGTGTTGAAGTTAACTAAAATGCCGTTTACGGCAATTCTTATGCCGTTAAACAAAACCAAAATGCCGTGTAAAACTAATCTTTATGCCGTTAAACAAAACCAAAATGCCGTGTAAAACTAATCTTTATGCCGTAAGTGAAACCAAAATGCCGTATTAATGCTGTCAAACCTTTTTTTAATAAAACTAAAATGCCGTAAAAACGATATTGTTATTGTTTTAATAAGTGAGAATATAAATTTATAAATCCAATTATCACAAAAGGAAACAAAAATACCGTTGTTTCGGTTTCATTTGACTCTAATATCATTAAAATGCCGTAGAAATAGGCCAGAATACCTTTGTATTGAAACTTAAATGCCGTATTTTTTGAACGTGATAGTTTATCCTACGGCAAAAAGGATGCTTTTAGATGTAGGTCGCCGGTATTACGGCATTTTGGTTTAGTTTCGTTTTACGTTATTTAAGTTAACTTTTGAAATGGGCGATTCGCTGTTCAAGAATAACGATTACAAAATTGTTAAAAGCAATGACCTTGTAAACTCGCGTAGCGGTTTTACGCTGACCCAGCATAGGATTATCCTTTTGATGAGCTCCAGGATTACAAACGAGCATAAGGACTTCCATGAGATGAGGATACCTATACGGGAGATTCTGGGCAAGAAGCCGGGCGAGAACATTGGTACAAGCGCATATAAACAGGTTAGGGAAGCCGCCAGAGGGCTTACCAGAAGCTCTATAGACATTGAGCGGGGAAATAAGTGGAAATCATTCTCTTTCATCTCTGTGGCCGAAGGAGAGCGTGGAGTGCCTTATATCACCGTGAAGTTCTCGACAGAGATGAGGCCTTTTTTCCTGAGCCTTCGAGATAACTACACCAGCTATCTGTTACGCAACGTTTTCGACTTCAGAAGCGCGCACTCACTCCGTATTTATGAATTGATGAAGCAGTATTATCCGCGGATAAAAAAGAGGAAAATAGATGTTGCTCGTCTTAGGGAGTTGTTATATATCCAAGGTAAATACAAGAACCACAGTATGTTCCGAAAGAAAGTGATCGACGTGGCGCAACGTGAGATCAATGAGAATTCGGATTTGTATATCGAATATGAGGAGCATAAACAGGGACGCCGGGTAGCCGAAATCACTTTCCACATAAGGAAGAATGAGGCCAACGCTGAGTTCATTCCGGTTAACGGCAACCAAGATGACGTAAAAATGTTATCGCCTGACCCAATTTCCGTTTCCGAACCCGAACCGAAGACTATTTCTATCGATTTTGATGTGGTTGAGGAGATCATTCCCGAATCTGAGGAAAAACTGCCCGCATGGTGTAACAAGCAGGCCCTTAACAGGCTGTTTGAGACGTTTGGCGAGGATTACGTGATGTATTGCGTAAAGACTATTGGAGACCGCGGAGAGATATCGAACCCTATGGGGTATTTGATCAAGGCGTTGAAAGACGGCTATTTCGAAGGCGGTTTCAAGATGAAGAAGGAAAAGGCTTTACAAAAGGCCAGAAGAAGGCAGGAAGCCGACACAAAGCGTCAGAGAGCCAAGCTAAAAGAGAAAATCAGTCAGGAGTTCGACAAATATAATAGCGAGATCAAGGCGAGATACTATAACAATGCTTCTGATGAGGATAAGGCGGAGTATTGCTTTATGATGGAGATGGCCGAGACCGAATTTGAGCGTAAACAAGGCCGTACGATTGAGCGAGGTCGTCCTGACGATATAGCCAAGAGGCATTTCGCTACTTGGTTGATAGAAAAGCAAGGAACGGAAGAAGAGCGCGTCAAACTGTCGGTACAAGGTTACGCCGAGCTTGTGCATAAGTTTGACTGGAACGACGACTGATCTTTTTACGGCATTTTAGTTCGGAATAAACCGAACCACTCCCCCATTGACTTTTATTCGCCCGGAGAATCCGCTCCGGGCGTCAAACCCTAATACAATCAAACCGATGAAAAAACTGCTCTTATGGCCCCTAGCGCTATCGCTGGCGCTATCGGGCGTAGCCCAAGACAAAGAAAAGGGCTGGGATGTGGAGAACCCGCCCGGCGAATCCAAAGAAATCAGAATAAAGACCGACGAGGGCACGTGGATGAACCTCGACGTAAGCCCCGACGGCAAAAAGGTTGTGTTTGATATGCTCGGCGACATCTACGTCATTTCGGTTGCAGGCGGAAAGGCCCGCTTGCTCAAAGGCGGAATGTCAATGGACGTACAGCCAAGGTTTAGCCCTGACGGACGGCATATTAGTTTCACTTCCGATGCCGGTGGCGGTGATAACGTCTGGATTATGAACTCCGACGGCTCCGACGCAAGGCAAGTTACCAAAGAGAATTTCAGGTTGCTCAACAACGCCGAATGGATGCCAGACGGCCAATATCTTGTTGCCAGAAAGCACTTTACGAGCGGACGTTCGTTGGGCGCGGGCGAGCTGTGGCTTTATCATATTAAGGGCGGATCGGGCGTACAGCTCACCAAACGCAAAAACGACCAGCAGGACGCCGGAGAGCCTGCCGTGTCGCCAGACGGCAAATACGTGTACTTCAGCGAGGATATGAGCGGAGGATCCACCTTTGAGTATAATAAGGATCCCAACGGCCGTATCTACGTAATCCGCAGGGTGAATACTGAGACGGGCAAAGTCCGTAATATTATTTCGGGTCCCGGCGGAGCCGTTCGTCCGCAGATATCGCCCGACGGACGCAAAATAGCCTTTGTGAGACGAGTTCGCACCAAATCGGTGTTGTTTGTCCATGACCTGAAAACAGGCGAAGAATACCCCGTTTACGACGGTCTGAGCAAAGACCAGCAGGAAGCCTGGGCCATCTTCGGCGTTTATACCTGTTTCGACTGGATGCCGGACAACCAAAACGTGATTATTTGGTCAAAAGGGAAAATCGTTAAGATCGATACCGAAACAGGTAAAGCAACTCCGATTCCGTTCAATGTGGATGTCCGGAAAAAGGTGATGTCCACCGTAAAGAACCAAAATGCCGTATTGGCCGAGAAGTTCGACTCGAAGATGATTCGCCAGGCAAAGACTTCTCCTGACGGAAAATGGCTCGTATTCAACGCTGTGGGCCATATCTGGAAGAAAAAATTGCCAAACGGCAAACCGGTTCGCTTGACCGATGATACGGAATTCGAGTTTGAACCGAACTTTTCTGCCGATGGCAAATGGCTTGTTTACGTTTCTTGGGACGATGAAAAGCTAGGAGAGATCAGAAAACTGGATTTGACGGATAAAAATTCAAAACCTGCAAAGATCACTTCCGAAAAAGGCTTTTACAGAACCCCAACCTTCTCCCCCGACGGCAAAAAGGTTGCATATCGAAAAGACAGGGGCAACGATCATATGGGTTTTAATTTCACCAAAAATCCGGGCCTCTACTATATCGATGCCAATGGCGGAGAATCGTTCCAGATATGCGAGGAGGGCGAATATCCCGCCTTTGACAATTCAGGTGAGCGAATTTACTATATGACAGGCGGTTACCTTTTCGGCTCTTTGAAGAAAGGTTTTCACAGTATCGGTCTGGACGGAAAAGACAAGCGAACCCACTTCACATCAAAGTACGCGAACCAATTTGCCGTAAGTCCCGACGGCAAAAAGGTGGCTTTCTCCGAACTCCATAAAGTTTACCTGGCTCCTTTCCCAAAAACGGGCAAAGGAACTGATCTGTCGCACGGCGGTGGGAAATTCCCCGTGGTACAGGTTGCCGAAGATGCCGGAACCAGCCTCCATTGGTCCGCTAAGGGTGAAAATCTGCATTGGACGCTTGGAGGAGAGTATTTTACGGTAAATGCCAAAGATAGGCTGGAAGCCTTCGGAACTGAAAAACTCAAGGAATTTAAGCCCGAAAAGAAGGGCCAAAATGTTGGGTTAACTCTCAAGGCGGATATTCCCGAAGGGAAAATGGCTTTCACAAATGCCCGGATCATCACTATGGACGGCGACAAAGTGATCGAAAACGGCATTTTGGTGGTAGATGGAAACAAGATCGTTGCGGTAGGTGAAGCTTCGGCAACCAAAATGCCGTCGGATGCCAAAGTGATCGATTGTTCGGGAAAAACGATAATGCCCGGAATCGTTGACTCCCACGCTCACCTCGGAACTTTCAGGTATGGAATGAGCCCGCAACAGCAATGGAGTTATTTCGCGAATTTGGCCTACGGTGTTACGACAACCCATGATCCGTCGTCAAATTCGGAAATGGTTTTCAGCCAATCCGAGATGGTCAAAACCGGAACAATGGTGGGCCCGAGGATTTTCTCTACAGGAACAATCCTCTACGGAGCCGACGGCGACTTCAAGGCCGTAATCAACAACCTTGACGACGCCCGTTCGGCCGTTTATAGGACAAAAGCCTTGGGAGCGTTTTCCGTAAAGAGCTACAACCAACCGCGCCGGGATCAGCGCCAACAGGTTTTGCAGGCTTCACGCGAATTGGGAATCAACGTTTACCCGGAAGGTGGCTCAACATTTTTCGCCAACATTTCGCAAGTGATCGACGGACATACGGGTATTGAGCATAACCTCCCGATCGCCCCTCTCTTCGATGACGTTATTCAGCTTTGGAGTGAAGTCGGAACGGCTTATACGCCGACTTTGATCGTGAATTACGGTGGAAATTCGGGTGAGTATTATTGGTACCAGCACACGGACGTTTGGGGAAAAGAGCGTCTACTGAAGTTTATGCCGAGAGGAATGGTCGATTCCCGCTCGCGCAGAGTGACGCTTGTACCTGAAGAGGAATATGAGAATGGCCATATTCTTACCTCAAAGTCCTGCAAAGCACTGTCGGATGCGGGCGTTCGGGTAAACCTCGGGGCGCACGGACAGCTTCAGGGCCTTGGGGCGCATTGGGAGCTTTGGATGCTTGAACAAGGCGGAATGACTCCGCTGGAGGCGATCAGGTCTGCTACGCTCAACGGTGCGGTGTATCTTGGAATGGATAGCGAGATCGGGTCTTTGGAAGTAGGGAAATTGGCGGATTTGATTATCATGGACAAGAACCCTCTCGATGATATCCGTAATAGCGAATCCGTAAGATACACCATGGTAAACGGCAGGCTGTACGATTGCGAGACAATGAACGAAATCGGAAACTACGACAAAAAGAGAGGAAGCTTCTATTGGGAAGGCCAAAAATATAATCGAGGTTTTGAATGGCATTCGGAGACCAACAGCTTTATGCCGAGCAATTGCGGTTGTGGTAGACATTAGGTTTACGAACTTTTATTTTTTAGGATAAGAAAAACGCCCGGGTGTAGCATCCGGGCGTTTTTTGTTATCAAAACCCCAAAATGGGGTTTTGAGATCGTTTAGGTCGTTAGTTTCTCAATAAAGCGTTTTGTAGGAAGTTTTTGACGTTTTGCTGAAGGAATCATCATGTTTGTTGATGTTTTTTTATCGTTAATCTAAAATTGATTTTTTTGCACTTTGAATATGCTGTTGTGAAAATGTGGGGAGTATTAAGGGAAATGTTACCATTTGCACTAGAATGAGTTGCGTTTAAACTAGGATTGAGCCGTAGATCTAAAGTAATACAAACGGTGAATTTCCATAGTATAGATTTGCCCAGCCTTCTTTTAAGACATGCGACATCAGATTTTCAAATTGTTCATCTCTTTAGAATTATTACTTTAAAAATTTATTCTTAGTAGAGTGGGGGATTTACTTGTCCTAAGTATCATGCTAATGTTGGTTAAAGATATTTTGAGGTAAAAAAATGTGAGTTAACTCATTAATCGAATTGGAAAAACTTGAAAACTGAGATTGATAATGACTAGAAGAATTTTTCGAAATCTGTGTACGCTGACAGGCTTGTTATTTTGCCTGGTGGTTCCGCCTCCTGTTTTTGGACAAGGAGGGTTGAAGATTAGCGGAACGATCAAGGACAAGGCTAACGGAGAAGACCTAGTGGGGGCGACAGTGGCGATCAAAGAAATGCCGGGAAAGGGTGCCGTCTCAAACGCTTACGGTTTTTATTCCCTGAGCCTTCCGGCGGGCAAGTATACGCTTATATACGGCTTTGTGGGGTATGATCCGATAATGAGGGAAATTGACGGGTCTGGCGAACAGAAAATCAACATTGAGCTAGCGGAAAATGCTCAAGAGTTGGACGTGATAGTAGTGAGCGCCGAGGCTGAAGACGCCAATGTGACTGCCAATGAAATGAGTGTCGTGAAACTCAGTCCCAAAGAAATTGAGGATGTTCCGGTCCTTTTCGGGGAGCGCGATATCATGAAAACCATCCAGCTTATGCCTGGTGTGCAGTCTGCGGGCGAGGGTGGTAGCGGTTTCTATGTCCGGGGCGGAGACGCCGGCCAAAACTTACTTTTGCTTGACGAGGCGCCCGTTTACAACGCTTCGCATATGATGGGCTTTTTCTCGGTGTTCAATTCCGACGCCATTAGAAGCGTCGATCTTTACAAAGCTGGGATTCCGCCCGCTTTTGGTGGACGGGTTTCTTCCGTGATGGATATTAAGATGAAAGAAGGCGACTCCAAAAACTTCGGTGTTTCTGGTGGAATAGGCCTTATAGCGTCCAGACTCACCGCTGAGGGACCTATCGTGAAGGATAAGGGATCGTTCATCATTTCAGGTCGTAGGACTTACGCCGACATGTTTCTGGCATTTTCGTCTGACGAGGACCTGAATAATTCGTCGCTTTATTTTTATGATTTGAATATGAAGGCGAATTATAGCCTGAACGACAATAACAGGCTGTTCGTCTCGGGGTATTTCGGAAAAGACAAAATGGGAACCGATGATTTCGGGATCGATTGGGGCAACGCTACGGGTACGGTTCGCTGGAACCATATCCTGAACAGTAGCTGGTTTTCCAACACGTCTCTCATTTACAGCAAGTATCGTTTTGGTTTCGAAATTTCTGACAACGGAGCTGCCAAACGAGGTCTTGATTCAAATATCGAGAACTGGAACCTTAAGCAACAATTCGAATATTATAGGAGCGAAAATATCTCGTACAAATTCGGTTTGAACGCTATTAGGCACACCGTTTCGCCAGGCGAAATGTCCGCTGACGATGAGGCTGCCGTAAGCGACTTCTCCGTTCCGAAGAGACACGCTTTCGAATACGCCGCTTACGCAAGCGCCGACCATAAAATTTCTCCGAAATTCCGTGCGGAATATGGCCTTCGTTTTTCTGGATTTCTGGCCTTGGGCCCTGGAGATTTCCACACCTACAATGATAAGGGCGACATAATATCGACTGAAACTTACGACAAAAACGAAGTTGCTGAGGACTATTACGGCCTTGAGCCACGTTTGAATTTGACGTATTTGCTGGATGGGCGAAGCTCTTTCAAGTTTTCTTACAACAGGGTTTACCAATACCTGCACTTGCTTTCGGCTTCATCTTCCGGTACACCGATGGATTATTGGATGCCTAGCAGTAATAATATTGAACCAGAAATTGGAGATCAATGGGCCGTGGGGTATTTCCGGAATTTTAACGAAAACCAATACGAGTTCTCCGCCGAAGTGTATTATAAAGACATCCAGAATGTTCTTGATTACAAAGTCGGAGCAGATGTTATTCTTAATGAAAACGTAGAGGCGGATTTGCTTTACGGCGACGGGCGTGCATACGGCCTGGAACTTCACCTTAAGAAAAAGACAGGAAAACTTACCGGTTGGCTTTCTTATACGCTCTCGCGTTCCGAGCGCAAGTTTGACGAACTTAACAATAATGATTGGTTTCCCGCCAAACAGGACCGAACTCATGACATTTCCATTACGGCCGTTTACAAGCTAAGCGAAAGGGTCAAACTGTCGGGTAACTGGGTTTTCTATACAGGCAACGCGGTGACTTTCCCGAGCGGAAAATATCAGGTAGACGGAAAATGGGTGAACTTGTACACTGAGCGTAACGGATACCGAATGCCGGATTACCACCGTTTGGATTTGGGCTTGACTTTGGAAAACAAAAAGTACAAATACACGCTGGATAGGGAAACGGGAAAGAAAGTGAAAGTGAAGAAGAAAGTGGAGTCTGGTTGGAACTTCTCGCTTTACAACGCTTATGCGCGCGAAAATGCGTATACAATCACTTTCCGCGAAAACGAGGATGATCGTAACCAAACCGAAGCTGTGCGTTTGGCGCTGTTCAGCATTATCCCTTCTGTTTCGTATTACTTTAAATTCTGATTGAGATGATTAGTGTTAAAAGATATATACTGGGCCTAATATCGATTTTGGCTCTGGCATCATGCGAAAAGGTTATCGATGTGGAGCTCGATTCTTCGGATCCGAGAGTTGTGATTGAAGGAGTGGTGACCGATATCGAGAACGGGAGCTACGTTACTGTGAAAAAAACAGTGGATTTTGAGAATGTCGGCAAACCTGAACTAATCAAAAATGCCAAGGTAACACTTAGCTCGGGTGGACAGACTTGGACCTTTGAAAGTGATCAGGACGGAGTATACAGACACGATGGGTTTACTGGGCAAATAGGCTCGAAATACACGTTGAAAGTGGAAGAAGGAGGAGTCACGCACACGGCGTCGGCCACTATGTTACAAAGAATTCCGATAGAAAAAATCACTATGGAATTTGACGAAGACAGCAACCGTAGGGGGGACGACGACGACAATTGGAAAGTCAAGGTGAAATATTTCGATCCGGCTGGGCCAATCAATTATTACAAATTCGCTGTATGGGTCGACGGAGAACTGGTGGAAGACCGAATCATGATCCGAAGCGGTAAGTATAGCGACGGAATAAATACGGAATACTCTTTTTGGGAAGATTTGGCTGAAGGGCAAAAACTCCGAGTACACCTTTACCAAATCGAAGAGAAAACTTACGAATATTTCGAGTCGATTTCAGACATTTACGGAGGCGGTAACCCCTTGGCACCGGGTAATCCGGACGGACAGTTCGATACTGACGCTCTTGGATATTTCGCAACTTATCCAGTATCGGAAAAGAGCGTAACGGTTACCGATACGGAAAACAGGGAGTAATACGATTTTCTGGAAATATAAAAAAGCCGAAACCCCATTTTGGGGTTTCGGCTTTTTTCGTTCGTTTTTGGGGATTCTATTCTGCTTTTATGCGTTTGCGTCAGTATCGATTCTTTTTTGGAAATCTTCCATAAAAGACGAAATAACGAATGGATCAAGGTTGGAATGATCGAATGCCAAAAGCATCGGGATCATTGTTTTGCCTTCCTGCGTGTACCTTTTTCCAAAATAGAAAAATGGTCTTCCTGATTTGTCTTTCGGAGTATGAAGCTGAAAACCGGAGAACTGTAAGTTCGGAAGGTTACCTACAAAGTGGGAGTTGGCCCAAGTCCATTCGTCCAGAGTCTCGAATACTTCTCCTAAAAGTGCTCTGTCAATATCTTTCCGATAGCTTGCGAAAAACTCGTTGAGAGTCATCTTGACGGGGTTTTCCAGTAAGATTTGCCCGAATCTGGCCTCGCCTCCAATGGCAACGGGCATAAAAACTGGCAAGTTTGCGAAAATGTACCACGTTCCGTCAATTTTACGGTAACGGAAATAAGGGTGCGCAGCTTGTGTTTGGATTAGATACCAAGTGATATATGCCGTAAACGAAGCGTCTGGATTGTCTTTATATTTTTCCGAGTATGTACGGTAAGCCTCGGTGATATCGAGTTGCAAGGTCATCTGCAATATAGGCTCCTGCACGAATTCTTTTTGGTGAAAAAAATCGAGCGCCCAACGTTCGTACTGGCTGACATCTCCTTCTTTCAGTTCCTTTCCCTCGTATTTCTCGTGTTGTTCTTTTTCAGTCATTTCGCTCAGAAAATTTCTTGGTTACTCAGATCATTTACCGCAAACAGAGGCCAAAGATAATCGGCTTTCGGCAATACTCCACGTTTTTTCTGATATCGAAGCGGAATCTATAAAATTTGTTGAATTACGTCAATCACTGATTATTTCGAAGCTCTTGGAAAGCGAATTTCCCTCCTTATCCGTAATCGTAACCGTGTGAACGCCCCGTGACGGCCGAAATGACATTACGTGCTTGCCTTCGGTTCTACCAATAAAATCGCCGTCAAGATGCCAAAAAATAGTTGCCGATTTGTCTCTGTGAACAGATTCGAATACCGTTTGTCCCGGAGTTCCGTCAAGTTCTACGGGAACATATATCCGGGCCTTCCTGCGGGGATAAATAAACGCCAATCGATTTTTTTCCGCTTCCAAATCCCGGCAATCCGGGCGCAAGGGCGGGGGACTGGAATAGTTACGGTGTTTTTTCTTATAATACCAAGCCTGAACGGGCGGAAGCACAAACCAGGGTCTGTGTTTCATTTTTCCTACCTCATAGCATCGGCTGTTAACTTGATGAAGCTCATTTTCGTCAAGATGAACCAGTTTATGATAAGCGCAAGCCGGACTTCTGCGTGTCGCTACCGGGTTACGAACAATTACGTTCTCAGGGCAATCTGGTCCGGCTTTCATTCCACTTTTCTGACACATTTCCGCCGACGGCATATCGCTCATCGGTTGCGGAAACCAACCTTTTGCTCTCGGCAAAGCGTCAAAAATATCGAAAAGTAGCGGTGCGGCGGCTCTTAGGCCCGTTAATCCCGGGCGCCCTTCGCCGTCGGCGTTGCCGAGCCAAACGCCCACTACATATTCCGGTGTCAATCCTACGGCCCAAGCGTCTCGGAAACCGAAACTTGTGCCAGTTTTCCACGCTACGGGCTGTGACGATTCGAATATTTCCCATCGGCCTTCTTCGTCCGGCCGGCGAAGTTCTTTCATTGCCTTAAAAGTCCGCCAAATTGCGCCTGCGCTAATTTTCCCGTTATGTAAAGCGGAATTTTTCTTGTCACTTACGGCTTTTAGGTAAGAATTTGGACGAAAATCACCACTTCGGTATCGTGTAGGTTCGGGGTTTTTGAAAAAACCGTTCAACGTTCTTCCCATGCCGGCATACATGGCGGTGATGTCCCAAAGAGTGGTTTCGGCTCCGCCAAGTACCAGCGAGAGTCCGTAATGGTTCGCGGGCTGGTTGAGTGTAGTCATTCCAAGCTCTTTTAATCGAAGATGGAATTTTTCGTACGAATATTTTTTGAGCAAGTAAACGAACGGAACATTCAGCGAACGACTAAGCGACT